>NZ_JBQCTZ010000282.1:0-3590 GCF_051963715.1 Neisseria sp. P0001.S005
AATGACAACCGCCAATTCGTCGATGCCGACAAAATCATCGCCGCCGGCCTCGAATTAGAAACCCTGCTTGAAGACCCAAAAGAAACCGAAGACAACGGCAAAGCCATCTGCCGCGCCAACCTCAAAATCCGCATTCCAGACACCATCCTCAAAACAGCCATAGACAACAGCCCGCTGATTTACGGCAACACCCCGTTATCCGACATGCTCGAACAAAAACTGATGGGCAGCAACCTGACTTTTGAAAACAACACGTTCAGCACCACCCTGCTCTACACCCCCGACAAAGACGGCAAACTGATTCTCGAAGACAACACCCTGAGCACCACAGCCCAAACCCTTTCCGCCACCCTGCTGCCCTACGGCGTGAAAAGCATCGTCATGATAGACGGCAAACCAGTATCCAAAGAGCAGGCCATCAAGCTGCTGCAAAACCAAAACACAGAAGAGCCGCCGACTGTCAATCCGCAAGACATCCTCGAAAACAACGCCGCCAGCCAAGCCGTCGGCTTGACCGATGATGACGACAATTCAGACTACGAAGTCCTGCGCCCTGACCGCGAAACTCAGCGCAACGAGACACCCGGCCTCAGCCAAAGCGAACTTGACAACGCGCGTGCGCAAAACCGTCAGGCAGACGGCGAGATCAACGACCTTTGGGGCGGCATGGACAGCGATGTCAAACAACAAATCCTCGGCGAACAACGCGCCTGGATTCAAAGCAAAAAACTCAACTGCCAACAAGCCGCCGCGTCTGCAGACAACGCCGCGCAAGCAGAATATCTGCGCCTGCAGTGTGAAACCCGCATGACCCGCGAACGTACGCAATACCTGCGCGGCTATTCCATCAACTAAAACCGATAAGGCCGTCTGAACATTCAGACGGCCCACAAGAAAGCACATCACATCATGCAATACCGAATCCACCGTGAAGGCGATGCCCAAAACACGCCATCTTCAGCCTCCACACCCGTCGACAACTGGGAACGCAACACCCTGCGCGAAGTCCTCCTCGCCGCCTACCAAGAACAGCGCCGCGCCCGCATTTGGCGCAATATCTGGCGCGGCATCGCCGTCCTCATCTTTCTCAGCCTGATCTTCGGCCTCACAGAAGAAGAAGGAAAAACCACGAGCATCCACGCCCGCGGCGAACACACCGCCGTTATCGACCTGACCGGCGAAATCGGCAACGACATCGACGACCAAGTCCAAATCCTGCGCGACAGCATGGAAGCCGCCTATAACAACGGCAACGCCAAAGCCATCATCATCCGCGCCAACAGCCCCGGCGGTTCGCCTGTCGTGTCCAATACGGCCTTTAACGAAGTCCGCCGCCTCAAAGCCGAACACAAAGACATCCCTGTTTACCTTGTTGCCGAAGACATGTGCGCTTCCGGCTGCTACTACATTGCCGCTGCCGCCGACAAAATTTACGCCGACCCTTCCAGCATCGTTGGCAGTATCGGCGTTATCGGCGGCGGTTTCGACTTTACCGGCCTGATGGACAAAGCCGGTGTCAAACGCCGTCTGAAAACCGCCGGCAGCAACAAAGGCATGGGCGACCCTTTCACGCCTGAAACACCGGCGCAAACCCAAATTTGGGAAACCATGTTGGGCGATATCCACCAAGAATTTATCAAAGCCGTCAAACTCGGCCGCGGCGTAAAGTTGAAAAACAAGCAGTATCCCGATGTTTTCAGCGGCCGCATCTATACCGGCAAAGAAGCCAAACAGGTCGGCCTGATTGACGACTTCGGCAGCATTTACAGCGTTGCCCGCGATGTTGTCAAAGCACCCGAACTGGTCAACTACACGCCGCAAGACGATTTCAGCAAAATGCTCAGCCGCCGCTTCGGTGCAGAAGTAAAAGCCAAAGTTAAAGAAACTTTGTCTGAAATTTGGTAAACCAAAAAACCAAAAGGCCGTCTGAAACCCAAAATACCGGGGTTTCAGACGGCCTTTTTATATGGTTTTTCAAATAAAGTGCAGATTATTGCCCAAACATTTATCGGCTTCATCAAACCGACAGGCAAATATCCCCTGATGATGCTTTTACGGGAACATTTTACGCCTGCAAACGATTAAACCTTCACGCTTCAGACGGCCTATTTCTGCATATTATGCGCCATATCAAGCGCGGCGCGGACAGCGGTAATCAGGCTGCCGGAATCGGCTTTGCCCGTACCTGCCAAGTTCAAGGCCGTGCCATGATCGACAGAGGTGCGGATAAAGGGCAAGCCGAGGGTGATGTTCACGCCTTCGCCGAAACCGGCATATTTGAGCACCGGCAGCCCTTGGTCGTGATACATGGCGAGGACGGCGTCGGCGTCTTTGAGCAGGAAAGGTTGGAACACCGTATCGGCAGGATACGGGCCGCGCACGTCTATGCCTTCGGCCTGCAAGGCATGAAGCGCCGGAATAATGGTGTCGATTTCTTCGTGTCCCAAATGGCCGCCTTCACCCGCGTGGGGATTGAGGCCGGTAACGAGGATGACCGGTTTGGCTATGCCGAACTTATGGCGCAGGTCGTGTTCAAGAATGCGGACAACCGACTCGATTAAAGGCTTCGTGATGGCGGCGGAAATATCTTTAAGCGGCAGATGGGTGGTGACCAATGCCACACGCAGGCCGCCGCCGGTCAACATCATGACGACTTGTTCGGTATGGCTTTTTTCGGCGAGGTATTCGGTATGGCCGCTGAAAAAGCCGTTGCTTGCGTGGGCATCGTTGATGATGCCTTTGTGCAGCGGCGCGGTCACCATACCGGCAAACAGGCCGTCTGAAATGCCTTGATACGCCGTATCCAGCAGTCGGAGGACATACGCGGCATTGGCAGGATTGAGTTCGCCCGCCCGACACTCGGCCTCTAAAGGAATATGCAGGACTTCGAGTTCGCCCTTGGGTAACAGATCAGCCGCTTGGGCTTGAAAGTCGCGCAGGATGACGGTCTTGCCGAGCTGTTCGGCCCTTTGCGCCAACAGGTTTTTGTCGCACAAAACGACGGGGCGGCAAGGAAGGTCGGCGAAAGCCAAATCGAGGCAGATGTCGGGGCCGATGCCGGCCGGTTCGCCGGATGTAATGGCGAGAATGGGAGCAGTCATGGTGTTTCTCGGTACGGGTTACAGTATTTAGACAACAGTCAGGCAAAACGCCTGCCCTACTTTTGCAGATTAACACAAATACAAAAAGGCCGTCTGAAAACAGTTTTTGCTTGGTCAAACTGTTTTCAGACGGCCTTGGCTGTTTACCGTTTTACACTTAAGAACGACGGCCGATCATGCGGTATAAAACATCGTGGCCTTGAATGCGGTGAACAACGACCATGGCAATGTGGCCGGCGACAAGCGCGAAGAGCAGCCAGCCGAGTTTGCCGTGCGCCATATTGCCGAGGTTGGACATCCATTCGATTTTTTCAGGCGAACCCTGCATCACTTCGACACCGAATACTTTCAACGGGCCGCGGCCGCCGCCGTATTGGCGGATCATGCCGATAACGGGAACGACGAGCATGAGGACGTAAAGGGCAAGGTGGCCTGCTTTGGCGGCAAAGCTGTCGGCGGCAGGACGTTTGGACGCATTGAGCAAAGCCC
>NZ_JBQCTZ010000283.1:0-3573 GCF_051963715.1 Neisseria sp. P0001.S005
GTATCGCAACACCCAGGTGCGCGTGCTTTGTACACCGAGCAACTGATTGCCGAAGGCGTGGTAACTCAAGCTGAGGCCGATGGTTACATCCAAGCCTATCGTGATGCTTTGGACAAAGGCGAACATGTTGAACAAACAACTTTAAGCAACTTCCAACGCACTCAAATCGACTGGAGCAAATACCAAGGCAAAGATTGGCGCGAACACATCGAAACTGGTTTGCCAGCCGCGGATATTGAGCGCCTTACCGAGAAGTTTACCGCCGTACCGGAAGGCTTTGCCCTGCATCCGACTGCAAAACGTGTGATTGAAGCGCGTAAAGCCATGGCATCTGGCAAACAAGCCATCGACTGGGGTATGGCCGAAACCTTGGCATATGCAAGCCTGCTGACTAAAGGTCATGGCGTGCGTATCTCCGGTGAGGACTCCGGCCGCGGTACATTCTCACACCGTCATGCAGTATTGCACGATCAAAAACGCGAAAAATGGGACGACGGTACTTATGTTCCTCTGCGCCATATGGGCGAAGGCATGGGCGAGTTCCTGGTTATCGACTCCATTTTGAACGAAGAGGCCGTGATGGCGTTCGAGTACGGCTTTGCCTGTTCCGCACCTGACAAACTGACCATTTGGGAAGCTCAATTCGGTGACTTCGCCAACGGCGCGCAAGTAACTATTGACCAATTCCTGTCTTCAGGTGAAACCAAATGGGGTCGTTTGTGCGGCCTGACCACCATCCTGCCGCACGGCTACGACGGTCAAGGCCCTGAGCACTCTTCTGCACGCGTAGAACGTTGGTTGCAACTGTGTTCCGAGAACAATATGCAAGTCATCATGCCGTCTGAAGCGTCGCAAATGTTCCACCTCTTGCAACGTCAAGTCTTGGGTTCATACCGCAAACCGCTGGTGATTTTCATGTCCAAACGCCTGTTGCGCTTCAAAGGTGCAATGAGCCCGCTGGAAAACTTCACCGAAGGTTCGACTTTCCGTCCGGTTATCGGCGATACCGCAGAACGTGCAAGCAATGACAGCGTGAAACGCGTGGTATTGTGTGCCGGTCAGGTTTACTATGACTTGGAAGCAGGCCGTGCCGAGCGTAAACTGGAAGATGATGTCGCTATCGTCCGCGTTGAGCAGCTGTATCCGTTCCCATACGAGGAGGTTAAAGCTGAACTGGTGAAATATCCGAACGCAAAATTTGTGGTTTGGGCACAAGAAGAGCCGAAAAACCAAGGCGCGTTCTACCAAATCCGCCACCGCATCGAAGACGTTATCAGCGAAGAGCAAAAACTGTCTTATGCCGGTCGTCCAAGCAGTGCATCGCCTGCAGTGGGCTACTCAAGCAAACACATTGCTCAATTGAAACAATTGGTTGAAGACGCTTTGGCATTGTAAACCAAGTAGCATTCCGTCTGAGTCTGCTCAGGCGGAATGCCCATATGCAGAATTAAAAACACACAACAGGCCGTCTGAAAGGGCCATTGGAGACACAAAATGATTATTGATGTAAAAGTACCTATGCTGTCTGAAAGCGTATCTGAAGGCACGCTCTTGGAATGGAAGAAAAAAGTTGGCGAAGCAGTTGCCCGTGACGAAATCCTGATCGATATCGAAACTGACAAAGTGGTTTTGGAAGTACCTTCTCCGCAAGCCGGCGTATTGGTTGAAATCGTAGCGCAAGACGGTGAAACCGTTGTTGCCGACCAAGTTTTGGCTCGCATCGATACAGCTGCTACTGCCGCTGCCGAAGCACCTGCAGCCGCTCCTGCCGAAGCAGCCCCAGTCGCCGCTCCTGCTGTTGCACAAAACAACGCCGCTATGCCTGCCGCCGCCAAACTGGCTGCCGAGACCGGTGTCGACGTGAACACATTGCAAGGTTCTGGCCGTGACGGTCGCGTATTGAAAGAAGACGTACAAAATGCCGCTGCCCAACCTGCCGCAGCCGCTGCTCCTGCTGTTGCACTTCCTGCCGGCGCGCGTCCTGAAGAACGCGTACCAATGAGCCGCCTGCGTGCCCGTGTTGCCGAACGCCTCTTGGCTTCTCAACAAGAAAACGCCATTCTGACTACATTCAACGAAGTCAACATGAAACCAATCATGGACTTGCGTGCGAAGTACAAAGATAAATTCGAGAAAGAACACGGCGTAAAACTGGGCTTTATGTCCTTCTTCGTTAAAGCCGCTGTTGCCGCCCTGAAAAAATATCCGGTTGTGAATGCTTCTGTTGACGGCAAAGACATCGTGTACCATGGCTACTTCGACATCGGTATCGCGATTGGCAGCCCACGCGGTTTGGTTGTGCCAATCCTGCGCGATGCCGACCAAATGAGCATTGCCGACATCGAACAAGCAATTGTTGATTACGCGAAAAAAGCCAAAGACGGCAAAATCGCTATCGAAGATCTGACCGGCGGTACATTCAGTATTACCAACGGCGGTACTTTCGGTTCTATGATGTCTACCCCGATCATCAACCCGCCTCAATCTGCGATTTTGGGTATGCACGCCACTAAAGAGCGCGCCGTGGTTGAAAACGGCCAAGTTGTTGTCCGTCCGATGATGTATCTGGCTCTGTCTTACGACCACCGTATCATTGACGGCCGCGAAGCTGTATTGACCTTGGTAGCCATTAGAGACGCGTTGGAAGACCCAGCTCGCCTGTTGTTGGATCTGTAATCGTTTCAGACGGCCTTTTATTTATTAATGAAAAGGCCGTCTGAATTTTTATTTAGATGTAGCGTAATGTAGTATCGTGCTACAATAGGCTCAACAAACGATTGAGGCCGTCTGAAACATTTGATTCGAATGAATCGGCAGATATGGACTTTCAGACGGCCTTTTCTTAAAACCATCAAAACGCAGTCATTCAAAATAAAAAAGAAACAAAAAGTATCGTTTTTATTTTGAGATACTGCTAAAAGCAAAGGATGACACGATGTCTCAATATGATGTAGTAGTGATTGGTGCAGGCCCGGGCGGATACGTTGCCGCCATCCGTGCCGCGCAACTGGGTTTCAAAACCGCTTGCGTTGACGCAGGCGTTAACAAAGCAGGCAATGCCCCTGCATTGGGCGGTACTTGCTTGAACGTAGGCTGTATCCCTTCCAAAGCCCTGCTGCAATCCAGCGAACATTTCCACGCTGCGCAACACGATTTTGCCGAACACGGCATCACTGTCGGCAACGTAAAATTCGACGCGGCCAAAATGATTGAGCGCAAAGATGCCATCGTGACCAAGCTGACCGGCGGCGTGAAATTCCTGTTCCAAAAAAACAAAGTAACCAGCCTGTTCGGTACTGCTTCCTTTGCCGGTAAAAATGGCGATGCTTACCAAATCGAAGTCGATAACAAAGGCGAGAAAACCGTTATTGAAGCCAAACACGTCATCGTAGCAACAGGTTCCGTACCGCGTCCGCTGCCACAAGTCGCTATCGACAATGTGAACGTATTGGACAACGAAGGTGCATTGAACCTGACCGAAGTGCCTGCCAAACTCGGCGTGATCGGTTCCGGCGTGATTGGTTTGGAAATGGGTTCCGTATGGAACCGCGTGGGTGCAGAAGTTACCATTCT
>NZ_JBQCTZ010000284.1:0-3548 GCF_051963715.1 Neisseria sp. P0001.S005
TTCACATGGTGTCGCAAACATCATGTGCAAGAAGTTTTCAGCATAGGAAAGGTTATTTTTTGGATAATTGAACGGCAAACCGTTGGAATAACGGTAACACATTGCCGCAATGGTCGGAATTTTGGAGATTAAGCGATAAATCGCAATTTTGCGGTGCTCAGGATTGGCAATATCCAAGCTGTCTTGATAGAAAGCAGACAAAGCGCCAACCACGCCAACCATCATCGCCATCGGATGCGCATCGCGACGGAAACCGCGGAAGAACCAAGTCAGCTGCTCATGCAGCATAGTATGGCGACCGACTGTGGCATCAAATTCTTTTTTCTGTTCAGGCGTAGGCAGTTCGCCGTAAATCAACAGATAGCAAACTTCCAAATAATCGGATTTTTCTGCAAGCTGCTCGATAGGATAACCACGGTAATACAACAGACCTTCATCGCCATCAATATAAGTGATTTTGGATTCACAACTTGCAGTTGATACGAATCCGGGGTCAAAGGAAAACAGACCTGTATTTTTAGTCAAAGTACGAATATCAACCACATCATGGCCGATACTTGCTTCCAATACTGGCAGCTCCAAGGTCTCTTGATTTGGGGTGGTGAGCTTGACTGATTTAGACATTCTTAAACTCCTTTGTAGGTTGGGGCTTTCGTTGCCGTCTAAGCGGCACGGTCTTTTTTTCAGACGGCCTCCGTATGGAAAGAGCTTGTTCGGATTGGCATCGCAAACAAGCTCTATAACACGTCATGCCTGTCTGATTTTTTTAAGCATGGGAATCAGGTGTTTCTTGTCCGTCGCCGAATGTCCGTTAATCAAGGCAAGCAATTCTTGGTCTTGAAATTCGAGGATTTCGGAAAATTCAGACAACTCCTGATCACTCAGGTGCTCGAATTCTTTTTCCATAAACCTGCCGAAGATTAAGTCTAATTCCAACAATCCCCGGCGGGTTTGAAAACGGATTTTCCGTTTGGCAATATCGTCAAAAACCATCATTTCTTAAACGGCTCGTTTCAACATAATCTCTTTAATCTTACCGATGGCTCGGGTCGGATTCAAGTGTTTAGGACATACGTCTACGCAGTTCATAATGGTGTGGCAACGGAACAAACGGTATGGGTCGTTCAGATTATCCAAACGCTCATTAGTGATGGTATCACGGCTATCCGCAATGAAACGGTAAGCATTCAGCAAGCCAGACGGACCAACGAATTTATCAGGATTCCACCAGAATGACGGGCAGGCAGTCGAACAGCAGGCGCACAAAATACACTCGTACAAACCGTCCAACTCTTTACGCTCTTCCTGAGTTTGCAGACGCTCTTTGTCCGCATCGATAGGGTTGTCGTTGACAACGTAAGGTTTGATTGAGTGATATTGTTTGAAGAACTGGGTCATATCCACAATCAGGTCGCGGATAACAGGCAGGCCTGGCAGAGGGCGGATTTTAACCGGCTGTTTCAGGCTGCGCAGATCGGTCAGACATGCCAAGCCGTTTTTACCGTTGATGTTCATACCGTCAGAACCGCAAATACCTTCGCGGCAAGAACGGCGGAAAGACAATGTATCGTCTTGTGCTTTCAGGCGCACTAAAGCGTCCAAAAGCTTAACGTCGGTTGGTTCCAATTCCAACTCGTAACGTTGCATATAAGGTTTGGCATCAACGTCCGGGTTGTAACGGTAAATTTCAAAACTCATTTTTTCCATGAGAAGTGTTCCTTTTCTCATAAACTGCTCAATGATTTTGTATTATGAATTCAAGCAGTTCAATGTGGGTATGGTTAGGTTTCAGACGGCCTTTAAGGTAAAGGCCGTCTGAAAACTCATCAATAAACGCGTTTAGCCGGTTTGATGTATTCCACGCTCAAAGGCTTGGTATGTACCGGTTTGTAAGACAAAGTATTGGTATCTGAATGATACAGGGTATGTTTCATCCAGTTTTCGTCATCGCGCTCAGGATGGTCGTCTGAAGCGTGTGCACCACGCGATTCTTTACGTGCTTCGGCAGACACCAAAGTCGCTTTCGCTACTTCAATCAGATTATCCAATTCCAAAGCTTCGATACGCGCGGTATTCCATACTTTGCTCTTGTCTTTGATTTCAGTACGTTTCACGCGCTCGGCAATCTCCATGATTTCTCGAACGCCTTTGCTCAGAATCTCATCGGTACGGAACACACCGGCATGCAGTTGTACGGAGCGTTGCAGTTCGCGACGCAATGCATCAACGTTTTCGCCACCGGTTTGATTGTCCAAACGCTCGATACGTTGGCGGGTCAATTCACCGGCATTAGCAGGCAGAGGTTTCCAGTCGCTTTGCTCTTTGATGAATTTAATCATACTGTCGCCGGCAGCTTTACCGAATACCACCAAGTCCAACAGGGAGTTGGTACCCAAGCGGTTCGCACCGTGTACGGAAGCACAAGCGCACTCACCTGCCGCATACAGACCTTTTACAGGTACTTCGTAATCTTCACCTTGTGGAACAACGACTTCGCCATGGTAGTTGGTCGGAATACCGCCCATCATGTAGTGGGTAGTCGGCACAACAGGAATCGGGTCTTTAATCGGGTCGATACCGGCAAACTGGATGGAAATTTCGCGGATGCCCGGCAGTTTTTCCATAATTTTTTCTGCACCGATATGGTCGATTTTCAACAATACGTGGTCTTTGTTTTTACCACAACCGCGACCTTCGTAGATTTCCATCGCCATCGCACGGGAAACCACGTCACGGGAGGCTAAGTCTTTTACGGTTGGAGCGTAACGTTCCATAAAGCGTTCGCCGTCGGCATTCAACAGAATACCGCCCTCACCACGCACACCCTCAGTAATCAATACACCGGCACCGGCTACACCAGTCGGATGGAATTGCCAGAATTCCATGTCTTCCAACGGAATACCTGCACGGGCACAAATACCCAAACCGTCACCGGTATTCATATAAGCATTGGTAGAAGAAGCATAAATACGGCCGCCACCACCGGTAGCAAACATCACAGCTTTAGCGTGGAAAATATAAACTTCGCCGGTTTCCATTTCCATGGCGGTTACACCGACTACGTCGCCGTTTTCATCACGAATCAAATCTTGCGCTGTCCATTCCACAAAGAATTGTGTATTGGCACGGACGTTTTGTTGGTACAAAGTATGCAACATCGCATGACCGGTACGGTCGGCAACAGCACATGCACGTTCTACCGCACGTTTACCGTGTTCTGCAGTATGGCCACCGAAAGGACGTTGGTAGATTTTGCCACTTTCCACACGGTCGAAAGGCATACCCATGTGCTCCAACTCAATTACTGCTTCAGGTGCTGCGCGACACATAAATTCAATCGCATCTTGGTCGCCCAGCCAGTCGGAACCTTTTACGGTATCGTACATATGCCAATCCCAACGGTCTTCCTGCACATTGCCCAATGAAGCAGAAATACCGCCTTGAGCCGCTACAGTATGAGAACGGGTTGGGAACACTTTAGACAAAACAGCACAATTCAGGCCGGATTTAGACAATTGGAGGGCTGCGCGTAAACCTGCACCACCACC
>NZ_JBQCTZ010000285.1:0-3536 GCF_051963715.1 Neisseria sp. P0001.S005
GGCGCGATAGCGGCGGTGCGCAAAAATGTGCCGTCCAATACGCTTTTGGGCATGGGTACCGTGTTTGCATGGGTTTCCGCGATGGCGGGCTTTGTCGGTTTGCTGGTGCGCTGGCATGAAAGCTATCTGCTGCGTCCCGATGCCGGCCATATTCCGGTCTCCAACCTTTACGAAGTATTCATCTTGTTCTTGGTTATTACGGCGCTGATGTACCTCTATTACGAAGGTCGTTTTGCCGTACAAAAACTGGGCGGCTTCGTGTTCAGCTTTATGGCGATTGTGGTCGGATTTGTCTTGTGGTACAGCGTTTCACGCGAGGCGCATACCATCCAGCCGCTGATCCCTGCTTTGCAGTCTTGGTGGATGAAAATCCACGTTCCGGCCAACTTTATCGGCTACGGCGCATTCTGTATCGCCGCCATGTTGGGTATTGCCGAACTGCTGGCACTCAGAAAAGAAGATGCAGGCAAAAAATCATGGCTGCCGCACTCGCAAGTCATTGAAGAAGTGATGTACAAAGCGATTGCCGTCGGTTTCCTGTTCTTCACGATTGCCACCATTCTCGGCGCATTGTGGGCGGCTGACGCGTGGGGCCGCTATTGGAGCTGGGACCCGAAAGAAACTTGGGCATTCATCGTTTGGCTGAATTACGCGGTCTGGTTGCATTTGCGGCTGGTGGCAGGCTGGCGCGGCAAAGTGTTGGCTTGGTGGGCGGTCATCGGCCTGGTCATTACCGCCTTTGCCTTTATCGGCGTGAATATGTTCTTGAGCGGCCTGCACTCTTACGGCACTTTGTAAACCGCTTATTCCGCACTTTATTTCAGACGGCCTTTTTCCGTTTTCGGAGAAAACGCCGTCTGAATCGTTTTAATCATTTTTTCAGACGGCCTCAAACCATGTTGGTATTAGGAATTGAATCATCTTGCGACGAAACCGGCGTTGCGCTCTACGATACTGAGCGCGGCCTGTTGGCGCATCATTTGCACACACAAATGGCGATGCACGCCGAATACGGCGGCGTTGTCCCCGAATTGGCCAGCCGCGACCATATCCGCCGTGTCGTGCCGTTGACGCAAGGTTGCTTGAAGGAAGCAGGCGTAAGCTATGCCGATATTGACGCTGTTGCCTTTACGCAAGGCCCGGGCTTGGGCGGCGCATTGCTGGCCGGTTCAGGCTTTGCCAATGCGTTGGCATTTGCCATCGGCAAGCCCGTTATTCCTGTCCACCATCTTGAAGGCCATTTGCTCTCGCCTTTATTGGCAGATGATAAACCTGAATTTCCATTTGTCGCTTTACTGGTGTCGGGCGGACATACGCAATTTATGGCTGTACGCGGTATCGGTGATTACACCTTGCTGGGGGAGAGTGTGGACGATGCGGCAGGCGAGGCGTTCGATAAAACGGCCAAGCTGTTGGGTTTGCCTTATCCCGGCGGTGCCAAATTATCCGAGCTGGCCAAACTCGGCATGCCTGATGCCTTCACATTTCCACGCCCCATGCTCCATTCACATGATTTGCAGATGAGCTTTTCCGGTTTGAAAACCGCCGTTTTGACCGCTGTCGAAAAAGTCCGTGCCGAAACCGGCAGCGATGAAATTCCGGAACAAACACGCAACGACATTTGCCGCGCTTTCCAAGATGCGGTAGTTGACGTATTGGCGGCCAAAGCCAAAAAAGCGTTGTTGGATACCGGCTTCAGAACTTTGGTGGTTGCCGGCGGTGTGGGTGCAAACTGGAAACTGCGTGATGAGTTTTCACGGTTGGCCGTCAAAATGCCGTCTGAAAAAGGCAAACCCAAACCGCAGGAAGAAAAAATCAACGTCTATTTTCCGCCGATGGCATACTGTACCGACAACGGCGCAATGATTGCCTTTGCCGGTGCGATGCGTCTTGCCGAGCGTCAGGCTGTCGGCGCATTCAATGTCAAGCCGCGCTGGCCGCTGTCGGATATTGTGAAGCAGGGTTGATAATTAGACTGCTTTGGTGCAATGAAAGGCCGTCTGAAAACCTGAAGACAGGGTTTTCAGACGGCCTTTAATGAAACGGATGTTTACGGTAAAACTTCATTCAAAAAGATGAGTAATTTTTTCATCCGTTTTTTCTACAATATTAACTTTGATTGATTGCAAAAGGCCGTCTGAAATGACGAATTTATCCAAAGGTTTGCTGGCTGCGATAGCGTCCAATTTGTTGTTTTCCATGCTGTTTCTGTACGGCATGTGGATGCGGCCGATGACGGGGACGGAGGTGTTTGCCTGGCGCATGGTCGCCATGCTGTCGGCTTTGTGCGTGCTGATGACGATGGTCAACGGTTGGCAGGCGGCAACGCGTTTTGCTTATGGCGTCGGCCGGGATTGGAAGCAGTGGCTGTTGATTGTATTGCCGACGCCGATATTTGCTAGCCAGTTGTGGCTGTTTGTCTGGGGGCCGGTCAATGGGGAAGGAGTAAACATTGCCATGGGTTATTTCCTTTTTCCTTTGGCGATGATGCTGGGTGGACGGATTTGGTTTAAAGAGCGTTTGAACCGGTTGCAGAGGGTGGCGGTAATCTTGGCGTGTGCAGGCGTGGCATGTGAATTGGTGCGGTCGGGCGCATTTTCGTGGACGACTGTATGGGTGTTCGGTACTTATCCGTTTTATTATCTGCTGCGCCGCAAGCTGGGCGTGCCTTCCTTAATCGGGCTGACCTTTGATTTGATGATGATTACGCCGTTTGCGTTGGCGTATATTGTGCTGGCAACAGATACGCCGGCGATGATTGCGGCCAAACCGGTTTTAATCTTTTTTATTGTTTTGCTGGGTTTTAATAGTGCAATATCCATGCATTTGAATTTGAAGGCAAATCAGTTTCTGCCGGTTGCAGTGTTCGGTATGTTGAGCTATTTGGAACCTGTATTGCTTTTTATTGTGTCGATTGTGTGGCTGGGCGAGCCGGTACAAGGCGGCGCATTGATCGGCTACGGGCTGATTTGGTCAGGATTGTGCGTGATGATTGCCAATGGCCTGTTGGGAATGAAGAAAGAAAAAAAATTGGCTAAAGCTTGATGATAGATTAAGGCCGTCTGAAAAATGGGTTGCCCAATATTTTCAGACGGCCTTTGATATTGAAAGGGACGTTCGGGTACGTCCCTTTTGTTTTACCAGCTTTGGGCAATACGGTTGGCTTCTTGCAGGCGTTCGACTGTGCCGACATCCAACCAAAGGCCGTTGTGGTGTTCGCCGCTGATTTGGTTTTGGCTCATGGCCTGACGCAACAGAGGGGCAAGTTTGGCAGCCTGGTGCGCCGGGGTGTCTTTGAAAAGCGCGGGATGATAAACGCCCACACCGCTGAAAGTCAGGGCTTGGCCGTCTGCGGATGATGCGGATACCAGGCCGTCTGAAAGCAGGCCAAAGTCGCCTTCGGGATGATGGGGCGGATTGTCCACCAGCCACAAATGGGCGAGAAGGTTGTGTTCCTGTATGCGCTGGGCAGCCAGTCGTGCAGCTTGGAAATCAATGTCGGTCAACACGTCGCCATTGACGACCAAAAACGGCTC
>NZ_JBQCTZ010000286.1:0-3469 GCF_051963715.1 Neisseria sp. P0001.S005
CGGGTTTGACGGTAACTAATGCAACGATTTGGATGCTTGACATATTTGTCTCCTACTGTTTTTCAGACGGCCTTTGTAGAAAGTAAAAGGCCGTCTGAACGATACAGCGTTAAATTTTCAAAATACGCTCGCCACGACCGATACCGGCTGCGCCTGTGCGTACGGTTTCCAAAATTTGAGCACGACCGACTGTTTCGAGGAAAGAGTCGAGTTTTTCGGTAGAACCTGTGATTTCGATGGTGTAGCTGCGGTCTGTTACGTCAATGACGCTGCCACGGTAGATTTCGGTCAATCGCAGGAATTCGTCACGGTCTTTACCTACGGCGCGGACTTTTACCAACATCAGCTCGCGTTCGACAAAACGGCTTTCGTTCAAATCGACCACTTTGATAACTTCAATCAGTTTGTTGAGCTGTTTGGTGATTTGCTCGATAACGTGTTCGTCGCCATGGGTAACGATGGTCATGCGAGACAAGGTTTTGTCTTCGGTTGGTGCAACAGCCAAGGAGTCGATATTGTAATCGCGTGCGGAGAACAAACCTACCACACGGCTCATCGCACCTGATTCGTTTTCCATCAGAATAGATAAGATATGTCGCATTTTTCTCTCCTTACGCTGACAATGTTTCGCGCATATGCGGCGGCAGAACCATCTCGTCCAAGCCTTTGCCGTTGCCGACCATGGGCAGCACGTTTTGTTTCTTGTCGGTCAAGAAGTCCATAAATACCAAACGGTCTTTTTGTTTGACTGCTTCCAAAAGCGCGCCTTCAACATCGGATTTTTTGTCCACACGGATGCCAATGTGTCCGTATGCTTCAGCCAGTTTGACGAAATCGGGCAGGGAATCGAAATAGGTTTCCGATTCGCGGTTGCCGTAATACAGTTCCTGCCATTGGCGAACCATGCCGAGATAGCCGTTGTTCAGGGTAACGACGTTAACCGGAACGCGGTATTGGAAGCAGGTTGACAGCTCTTGGATGTTCATCTGAATCGAGCCTTCGCCGGTGATACAGAATACATCTTGATCAGGAGCAGCCAGTTTCGCACCGATGGCATATGGCAAGCCGACGCCCATTGTGCCTAAACCGCCGGAATTGAGCCATTGGCGAGGACGCTCGAATGGGTAATATTGAGCGGTAAACATTTGGTGTTGACCGACGTCGGAGGTGATGATGGCAGAATTATTGGTGATTTCGGCTAGTTTTTGAATGACGTATTGCGGTTTGATGATTTCGCTTTCATTATCAAACCACAGGCAGTTGCGCGAACGCCATTCTTCAATGCTTTTCCACCATTTATCCAATGAGTCGGCTGCAGGTGCAGATTCTTGTTTGCCCCACAATTGAATCATTTCGGACAATACGTTTTTCACGTCGCCGACAATCGGGATATCCACTTTGACGCGTTTGGCAATGCTGGACGGGTCAACGTCGATATGAATAATTTTTTTGGCTTTTTCAAAGAATTTGGACGGTACGGAAATCACGCGGTCATCAAAGCGCGCACCGATTGCCAGTACAACGTCTGCATTCTGCATGGCGAGGTTGGCTTCGTAAGTACCGTGCATACCCAGCATGCCTAAGAATTGGCGGTCGCTAGAAGGGTATGCACCCAAGCCCATCAATGTACCGGTACAAGGAGCGCCGATCATGCGGACAAATTTGGTCATTTCCTCAGAGGCATTGCCCAAAACCACTCCGCCGCCGAAGTAAATAATAGGGCGTTTGGCGGAAGCCAGCATTTGTACGGCTTTTTTGATTTGACCGATGTGGCCTTGTACAACCGGTTGGTAAGAGCGGATGAAGATGTCTTCTTGCGGATAGCTGAATTTAGCCATTGCTTGGGTGACATCTTTAGGAACATCGACAACAACGGGACCAGGACGGCCGCTTGCGGCGATTTGGAAAGCTTTTTTGATGGTGTCTGCCAACTCAGCGATATTGGTTACCAAGAAATTGTGTTTGACACAAGGGCGGGTAATGCCGACTGTATCCACTTCTTGGAATGCGTCTGTCCCGATGAGGGAGTTGCCCACCTGGCCGCTGATGACTACTAACGGAATGGAGTCGCTGTAAGCGGTGGCGATGCCGGTCAGCGCATTGGTTACGCCTGGGCCGGAAGTTACCAAAGCAACGCCGACTTTGCCGCTGACACGAGCATAGGCATCTGCCGCATGTACGGCTGCCTGCTCGTGGCGAACCAGGATGTGCTTGAATTTATTGAGTTGGAAAAGGGCATCGTAGATTTCGATAACCGCGCCGCCCGGATAGCCGAATACATACTCGACACCTTCGGCTTTGAGACTTTGCACGATGATTTGTGCGCCAGATAATTGCATATTGACCTCTTTTATATGGTTTCAAACCAATAGGAACAATCCGCCTCACCACAGCACCTGTAATGCAATTCCACCAAGCAGCGATTTAGGGTACGCGCACTGAGGGAATACGATGACAGTCAGACTATCCAAGCAATTGGGAAGAAACACAGAGTTTGTGAAAAAGAGTAGAAACGATAACGCAATCCGACTGTACAAGCAAGACAAAATCTTTCATCTTTTAACGTTTAAGGAGTAAAAATAGATTATCTTTTGATTTTAAAGAAATAAAAAAACAGTTTTATTGAGTTTGATGTGGGTGGATTGTTGACAGTTTGAGTAAGGAGAAGGTTTTTGCAAATGATAAATAGCAAAAAACCTCTTGACTGAATCAAGAGGTTTTTTTAATTTGGTGCCCAGGGTCGGACTCGAACCGACACACCTTGCGGCGGGGGATTTTGAGTCCCCTGCGTCTACCAATTTCGCCACCTGGGCTAGCGAAGAAGTCGTCATTATAGCGAGTTCTCGAATCTTGTAAAGCAGTAATTGAAAAAAAATTGGATTATTTTTATATTTGTTTGATTTTTAATGAATTAAACTTTTTGCGTTTGATGACTATCTAAATGGAAGGCAGATTTTTAAAACAAAAAAAGCAGTATTTATCTGCAAAAAGGGCTATATTTAATGTGTCAAACGCGTTAATATGAAGATGTTTTGTTTTTATATCGGCCGGGCAGTTATTTGGCCGCACTTAATTTGAAACGGTTTTGGAGAAAATTTATGCTTTCCGTTACACGAACTTTCCTACTCAGTGCTTTTGCGTTGGCTGCTCTAGCTGCTTGTCAGCCTAAAGAGGAGGCCAAAGAGGCTTCTTCGACACCTGCCGCTTCTGCTGCACCTGCTGCTTCCGGTGAGTCTGCGCCCAAAGTGCAAGCGCGCGGTACCGATATGCGCAAAGAAGATATTGGCGGCGATTTCACATTGACCGATGGCGACGGCAAACCTTTCAGCCTGAGCGATTTGAAAGGCAAAGTGGTTATCCTGTCTTTCGGTTATACCCACTGTCCTGATGTATGCCCAACCGAGTTGCTGACTTACAGCGACACGTTGAAACAATTGGGCGATCAGGCTAAAGACGTGAAAGTAGTATT
>NZ_JBQCTZ010000287.1:0-3384 GCF_051963715.1 Neisseria sp. P0001.S005
CGCTACCTGAAACCTAATGTTCAATTTGACGACAAACTGATGACTTGGGGCTTCTGGCTGCTGAACGGCGGTCTGGTCGGTATGATTGCCATCAGCCTGTTGCCGGTCGGTGTGATCCAAGCTTACGCTTCTATCACTCATGGTCTGTGGTATGCACGTAGCGAAGAGTTCCTGCAAATGGAAATTCTGGATACCCTGCGTTGGGTTCGTACCGCTGCTGACTTGATCTTCATCGGTGGTGCTGTCTGCGTTGCTATCCAAGCTACCAAAATCGTATTCAGCCGCGATAAATAATCTTAAGCTGAATTAAATCGAAGGCCGTCTGAAAAGTTTTCAGACGGCCTTTCTGTTATAATTTCAACATTCTTAAATTGACAAGACAAAACATTATGTTCAACCAAGCTGCTCAAGAGCTGACCACTGTTTGCGATTTATTGCGTTTCGCTGTCAGCCGTTTTAATGATGCCGGACTGTTTTTCGGACACGGAAGTGATAATGCCCATGACGAGGCAGCCTATCTGATTTTGCACACTTTGAACCTGCCTTTGGATACGTTGGAGCCTTATTTGGATGCCAAATTGTTGCAAAGTGAGAAGGAAGAGGTATTGTCCATTCTCGAACGCCGCGCAGTGGAGCATATTCCTGCCGCGTATCTGACGCATCAGGCATGGCAGGGCGAGTTTGATTTTTATGTTGATGAGCGCGTTATCGTGCCTCGTTCTTTCATTTACGAATTGCTGGGCGACGGTATCCGTCCTTGGATTGAACATGATGAATTGGTGCACCGAGCTTTGGATTTGTGTACCGGTAGCGGTTGTTTAGCCATTCAAATGGCGCACCACTATCCCGATGCACAAATCGATGCCGTTGATTTAAGCTTGGATGCGTTGGAAGTGGCCGCAATTAATATCGAAGATTATGGCTTGGAAGACCGTATCAGCTTGGTGCATACCGATTTGTTTGAAGGCCTGGATGAAACCTACGACTTGATTGTTTCCAATCCGCCTTATGTCGATGCGGAATCTGTAGAAGCGCTGCCTGATGAATACCTGCACGAGCCGGAATTGGCTTTGGGCAGCGGCGAAGATGGTTTGGACGCTACACGTCAAATCATTCTGCAAGCGGCAAAATATCTGAATCCGAAAGGTGTATTGTTGGTTGAAATCGGTCACAACCGTGAAGTATTGGAAGCGGCTTATCCAGAATTACCGTTTACTTGGTTGGAAACCAGCGGTGGTGATGGGTTTGTATTCTTGTTGACCCGAGAGCAATTATTGGGTGAAGAGTAGTTTATTTTGATATAAATAAAACAAAGGCCGTCTGAAAAAGTTTCAGACGGCCTTTGTTCTGTATAATTTTTAATGTTTTAAGAAAATACAAATGGCTATGGTATGCCGAATATGAAATCCAAGCAGGCTTTGAAACTATGGCTTATAATATTTGTCATAGTTTCTAATGTCAGTGAATTTTTATTACTGACTTTTTGTAGAACATATACTGCCAAACTCCATATTATGAATAATTATTTAAAATCAGGCCTGTTGGCTGCTGCCTTGTTCAGTATGCCCGTTGCCGCCTTTGCCCAGCAACATACCGTTTATTTCAATCAAAACGGTAAACTGACGGCGACCATGCCTTCGGTTGCTTATGTCCGACAATACAAGATTGAGGCAGGCAAGGCTCAGGTGCAGGATTTTTACTATCCATCGATGAAAAAATATTCTGATCCTTATGAAGTACCTGCCGGTCAGATTAAGGTTTTTGTGCCGGCGTTGGATAACGGTACGCTGACCCTGTGGCATTTCAACGGTCAGAAAAAGATGGTTGGCAGCTATCGCAACGGCAAACCGCATGGCGAATGGGTTAACTGGTATCCAAACGGCAAAAAATCTGCGGTAATGCCTTATCAAAATGGTCTGAGTGAGGGTGTGGGTTCCCGCTATTACCGAAATGGTGTGAAAGAAAGCGAAATTCAGTTTAAGCACGATAAAGCCAATGGTCATTGGAAACAATGGTATTCAGACGGCAGCCCGAAAACCGAAATGATGATGAGCAATGATAAACCAACGGAGATTATCAGTTGGGATGAAAATGGCCGCATCGTGTCTGAATTGAGTATTCGCAACGGTAAACGCAGCGGCATTATTTTGGATTGGTATGATGATGGTGCGAAGAAATCCGAGCTGGTTTATAAAGATGACCAGTTGGTGAAAAAAACTTTCTGGGATACGGACGGGTACGTTCTCGAATAAATTTAACAATAAAAAACCGCAGGCTGATCGGCTTGCGGTTTTTTGTGTGTTACATACAGCCTTTGTTTTGGCACAGGGTAAATAACGGCGCGCCGCTTTCGCGGATTTTTTTGCCGCCGTCCAAATCGGTAAATTCCAAAATAGCAGCTGTTTCGATTACTTTGCCGCCCAGTTTGCGGATCAGCTCGACACCTGCCAGCATTGTGCCGCCGGTTGCCACCAAATCATCTACCAATAAAACGCGTGCACCCGGCTTGATGGCGTCGGTATGGATTTCTACCGTTGCTTCGCCATATTCCAAAGCGTAACTCTGAGAAACCGTATCAAACGGCAGTTTGCCTTTTTTGCGGATGGGGACAAAGCCAACGTTCAGCTGATAGGCCAAAGCTGCGCCAATGATAAAGCCGCGCGCATCCAAGCCTGCTACGACATCAACTTTTTGCCCCATATAGCGGTAAACCAGTAAATCGACCAGCAGGCGGAAATATTCTGCGCTTTGCAAAACGGGAGTAATGTCATGAAACAAAATCCCTTTTTGCGGCCAGTTTTCAATTTTACGGATTTTGTCCGCCAAAGCTTCTACGCCCATTACTTCAGGATGAATCAACATCTCGACATTCCGAAATCAAAAAGTTTTTAACGCGATATTGTAGCGGTCATATGCGGACTTGCCAAATTAATCGATACAATAGCCAAATTTTGCAACATGCCGTCTGAAATTCCGAGAAACATTGTGTTGTGTTATAATTTACAGGTACATACCATCGGCTGAACCACCATGCAAAATCATAAAAAAGGCAATATTTACATCATTTCTGCCGCTTCTGGCACAGGTAAAACAACCTTGGTGTCGCGCCTGTTGAAAAATCATGACGACATCCGTGTTTCCATTTCTCATACCACGCGCCAGCCGCGTGAGGGTGAGGCACATGGCGTGCATTACCACTTTGTTCCCAAAGAAGAATTTGAATCACTGATTGAGCAAAGAGCCTTTTTGGAACACGCCAATGTGTTCGGCAATTATTACGGCACCAGCATCGCCGGCGTAAATTCGCTGAGCGAAGAGGGCTATGACGTAATTTTGGAAATTGATGTGCAAGGTGCGGCGCAAGTGCGTAAATCGTTGCCTGAA
>NZ_JBQCTZ010000288.1:0-3366 GCF_051963715.1 Neisseria sp. P0001.S005
CGGTCGAGTATCAGATGTCCGTCAATATGGCGTATGCCCTTATCGCGCATCTGTTGCTGCATTTGCACCAAATCATGCTGGTCAAACACAGGATCGCCGCTCCCCACCCAATACACATTGCCTTTCAGTGTATCGCCTTTGATTGAGCCGTTGGTTTTAAACTCCGTTTTCCAACGATAATCGCCGCCCAACATACGAAACGCGGTAAACGCCGTTACCAGCTTCATGGTCGAAGCAGGATTGCGCAATTCATCGGCACGGTGTTCGGCAATCACTTTGCCGCTGTCCAATTCCTGCACATAAACGGAAATTTCATTTTCAGGAATACGCCCGAAATCCAAAGCCCATGACGGACAAACCGCCACCATCAGGCTGATTGATAAAATACTTTTCAACTTCATTATGTTACAAAAATCTTATAAATTCTTACGAGGTACTTAGGCCGTCTGAACGTTTCAGACGGCCTTTTTATTTATTTCTGATGCGCTTTCAAACGCAACGCAAACATGACGACCACAACACCGATAACCAAAGCGCAACCCATCGCCAAATGAATACCATCCAACATTGCCTGTTGCGGCATATCTGCGCTGGAAAGTTTCTCACCGATATTGGTCGCACCGACAAAAAACGCCGCACCGATGGCACCGGCAATCGGGTTGATGGTAGTCAGAATCGCCGCGCCGTGCGGATTGAGCGTTTTCGGCAACGCATTCAGACCATGGGTTTCGCCGGTTACACAAGCAGACACGGAAAGCGCCAACAGCGTAAACATCGCCGTCAACATTACCACTTGCGTATCAATCCGCAGAAACAGCCACAATACCGCCAGCGACACCACCAGCATCACTGTTGCCGGCAAGACGACAAAACGTCCGCCCTTTTTGTCCAACAATTTGCCAAACAACGGCGCGGCAACCGCTTGGGCAATACTCGCAGGCATCAGGATCAAACCGGTTGCCGTACCGGTCAGCATCAGCACTTGCTGCGTGTACATCGGCACCATCAATTCCAAGCCCAAGAACAGGAATATCGCACCGGCCAAAATCACAACGCAATATCTGAACTGTTTGTATTCAAACGCACGAAGGTTCAACAACGGCGTAGCCAAACGGAATTGACGGTACGCAAACCAACCCACCAGTACAACGGAAGCGGCAAAGAGCAGGATAAATTCCAGCAGCGGCATATGGGCAAAATTACTACTCGCATAAACCAGCCCGCCGAAGCCCGCAATCGACAGCACAGCTGACAACATATCGATTTTCGGACGGCTGATGTTGCTTAAATTAACCGTCAAATATCTACCCACCAACACCATCGCCGCCAACATAAACGGCGCGGTAAAACCGAACAGCACGCGCCAATGCGTATGGTCGATAATGATGCCCGACAGCGTCGGCCCCATTGCAGGCGCGGCGGTAAACATCATGGTAATCACACCCATCGACGTTCCGCGCCTGTTGGGAGGGAAAATCGACAATACGCCGTTAAACAGAAGCGGGACAAAGAACGCGGCAGACACTGCCTACACCATCCGACCGACCACCAATACGCCAAACGTCGGTGCAAACGCGCAAATCAGCGATCCTGCTAAAAACGTTGCCTGCATAAACAGCACCATTTTGCGCGTTTCAAACCATTGAATCACGCCTGCCGTAATCGGCGTAAATGCACCCATGACCAGCAAAAAGCCCGTCGTCAGCCATTGAACCGTAGTCTTATCGACACCAAAATCCTTCATAATCGGCGTGAGCGCGACATTTAGCAGCGTGTCGTTGAGATAGCCGAAAAATGCGCCGATGAATAAGGTAGCGACAATGGTTTTAGCAGGAAAGTCGGGATTGTCGGCGTAGTATTCGTGTGCCGTTTCGCCCTCTTGCGAATCAGAAGCGTGCATAATAATTTGAAATATCAGCGAAACCGTTATTTTAGCATAAACCGTTTTGACAGGCCGTCTGAAACCTTGACCGCTTCCCCAGATAACACTAAAATTTAGAATCGTTTTCATTTTTATTATTAAATAGGAGAAAAACATGTCAAAGAAAGTCAGCATCTTGGTCGGCAGCCTGCGTAAAGGCTCGTTTGCACGAAAAATCGCACAAAACGTCATTTCCATGTTCCCCGAAGGCTACGAAGCGCAAATCGTCGAAATCGGCCATTTGCCTTTGTACAACTTCGACTACGACGATCCTGCCGTTACCGACTTCCCTACTCCGTCCAGCTATACCGAGTTCCGTGAAACCATCAAAGCTTCGGCCGGCGTATTGTTCGTGACTTCTGAGAACAACCGTACCGTACCGGCCTGCCTGAAAAACGCCATCGACATCGGTTCCAAACCCAATGCCGATGTTGCCTGGAAAAAAACACCGGCCGGCATCATCAGCCATTCAGTCGGCAAAATGGGCGGCTATAGCGCGCAAAAAAATCTGCGCCTTGCCCTTTCGTATTTCGATATGCCGCTGACCGGCCAGCCGGAAGTGTTCCTCGGCAACTCGCCTACCCTGTTTGACGACAACGGCCAGCTCATCGAGTCTGCGCGTGGATTTGTTCAAGGCTATATCGACCAATTGGTTGCCTTGATTGAGAAAAACCCTAAATAATCAGGATTGAAACATACAGGCCGTCTGAAAAACAAAATTTCAGACGGCCTCATCTTTTGCAAAAAATCAGTTTTTCGACAGTTCCTAAATTTTTACTAATTGAGTGCAGTTATAATCACTATCCACCCACCCTCCGGAGAACTTCCATGCGCGTATTATTGGTTGAAGACGATGCCATGATTGCCCAAGCCGTCAGTGCCAACCTGAAAGACACCGGCTACGCTGTCGATTGGGTCAGCCGCGGTTCGGAAGTTACCGCAGCAGTGGCGGCGCAAGCATACGATTTGCTGCTCTTGGATTTAGGTTTGCCTGGCAAAGACGGTTTGGACGTATTGGCGCAAATCCGCAGCGGAGGCTGTACCGTTCCTGTCTTAATCGTGACCGCGCGCGACGATTTGCACAGCCGCCTCAACGGCTTAGACGGCGGTGCAGACGACTACATCGTCAAACCCTTCGACATGGCAGAACTGCAAGCCCGTATGCGCGCCGTATTGCGCCGACACGGCGGACAGGCGCAAACGCTGCTGAGCAACGGCATCATCACACTCAACCCTTCCACCCATCAGGCAGAAGTGGTCGGGCAGGAACAGGCCATCATGCTCAGCAACAAAGAATTTGCCGTCCTCCAAGCCCTGCTGCTGCGCCCGGGCATGATTCTGTCGCGCAGCGATTTGGAAGATAAAATCTACGGCTGGGGCGAAGAAGTCGAAAGCAACGCCGTTGACTTCCTGATTCACGCCTTACGCAAAAAACTCGGCAAAGA
>NZ_JBQCTZ010000289.1:0-946 GCF_051963715.1 Neisseria sp. P0001.S005
CTTCATCACGCTCAACTTTACCTTCAGCAGACTTACCGTTTTCACCGGTATCACCTTTAGCACCAGTTGCACCAGTATCACCTTTAGCACCGTCTTTAACAGTAGTAGTAGTAGTGTTACCGTTACCGTCTTTGATGGTTACAGTGTGAGTGCCGTCACCGTTGTCTTTAACTTCAGCCTCAGCATTCTTACCGTCTGCACCAGTAGCACCGGTTGCACCATCTTTAACGACAGTAGTAGTAGTGTTACCGTTACCGTCTTTGATGGTTACAGTGTGAGTACCGTTGCCGTTGTCTTTAACTTCGGCTTCAGCATTCTTACCGTCTGCACCGGTATCACCTTTGGCACCAGTTGCACCGTCTTTAACGATGGTAGTAGTGGTTTTACCTTCGCCATCAGTGATGGTTACAGTGTGAGTGCCGTTGCCGTTGTCTTTAACTTCGGCTTTTGCATTCTTACCGTCTACACCGTCTTTAACGATAGTGGTAGTGGTTTTACCTTCGCCATCTGTGATGGTTACAGTATGAGTGCCGTTGCCGTTGTCTTTAACATCGGCTTTAGCATTCTTACCGTCTGCACCAGTGTCACCTTTAGCACCGGTATCACCTTTGTCGCCTTTAGCGCCTTGGTCACCTTTAATACCTTGGTCACCTTTATCGCCTTTGTCGCCTTTGACGCCTTTATCGCCTTGGTCACCTTTAGCACCGGTATCACCTTTAGCACCAGTTGCACCATCTTTAACGATGGTAGTAGTGGTATTACCTTCGCCGTCAGTGATGGTTACAGTGTGAGTGCCGTTGCCGTTGTCTTTAACTTCGGCTTTGGCGTTCTTACCGTCTACACCGTCTTTAATGATGGTAGTAGTGGTTTTACCTTCGCCGTCAGTGATGGTTACAGTGTGAGTGCCGTTGCCGTTGTCTTTAACTTCGGCTTTGGCGTTCTTACC
>NZ_JBQCTZ010000289.1:1046-3350 GCF_051963715.1 Neisseria sp. P0001.S005
GTCTACACCGTCTTTAATGATGGTAGTAGTGGTGTTACCTTCGCCATCGGTGATGGTTACAGTGTGAGTGCCGTTGCCGTTGTCTTTAACGTCGGCTTTAGCGTTCTTACCGTCTACACCGTCTTTAACGATGGTGGTAGTGGTTTTGCCTTCGCCATCTGTGATGGTTACAGTGTGAGTACCGTTGCCGTTGTCTTTAACTTCGGCTTTAGCATTCTTACCATCTGCACCAGTGTCACCTTTAGCACCGGTATCACCTTTGTCGCCTTTGTCGCCTTTGTCGCCTTTAGCGCCTTGGTCACCTTTAATACCTTGGTCACCTTTATCGCCTTTGTCGCCTTTGACGCCTTTAGCGCCTTGGTCACCTTTAATACCCTGGTCACCTTTAGCACCGGTATCACCTTTATCACCCTTGTCACCTTTATCACCTTTTGCGGCAGCTGTGCCGTCTTTAATGATAGTAGTAGTGGTGTTACCGTTACCGTCTTTGATGGTTACAGTATGAGTGCCGTCGCCGTTGTCTTTAACGTCGGCTTCAACGTTCTTACCGTCGGCACCAGTTGCACCATCTTTAATGATGGTAGTAGTGGTGTTACCGTTACCGTCTTTGATGGTTACAGTGTGGGTACCGTCGCCGTTGTCTTTAACGTCGGCTTCAGCGTTCTTACCGTCGGCACCAGTGTCACCTTTGGCACCAGTTGCACCATCTTTAATGATGGTAGTAGTGGTGTTACCGTTACCGTCTTTGATGGTTACAGTGTGAGTACCGTTGCCGTTGTCTTTAACGTCGGCTTCAGCGTTCTTACCGTCGGCACCAGTGTCACCTTTGGCACCAGTTGCACCATCTTTAACGATGGTAGTAGTGGTGTTACCGTTACCGTCTTTGATGGTTACAGTATGAGTACCGTCGCCGTTGTCTTTAACGTCGGCTTCAGCGTTCTTACCGTCTTTAACGATGGTAGTAGTGGTATTACCGTTACCGTCTTTGATGGTTACAGTGTGAGTACCGTCGCCGTTGTCTTTAACGTCAGCTTCAGCGTTCTTACCGTCTTTAACGATGGTAGTAGTGGTATTACCGTTACCGTCTTTGATGGTTACAGTGTGAGTACCGTCGCCGTTGTCTTTAACGTCAGCTTCAGCGTTCTTACCGTCGGCACCTGTTGCACCGGTAGCGCCGGTATCACCTTTGGCACCAGTTGCACCGTCTTTAACGATGGTAGTAGTGGTGTTACCGTTACCGTCTTTGATGGTTACAGTGTGAGTACCGTTGCCGTTGTCTTTAACGTCGGCTTCAGCGTTCTTACCGTCGGCACCAGTGTCACCTTTGGCACCAGTTGCACCATCTTTAACGATGGTAGTAGTGGTGTTACCGTTACCGTCTTTGATGGTTACAGTGTGGGTACCGTTGCCGTTGTCTTTAACGTCGGCTTCAGCGTTCTTACCGTCGGCACCTGTTGCACCGGTAGCGCCGGTATCACCTTTGGCACCAGTTGCACCGTCTTTAACGATGGTAGTAGTGGTGTTACCGTTACCGTCTTTGATGGTTACAGTGTGGGTACCGTTGCCGTTGTCTTTAACGTCGGCTTCAGCGTTCTTACCGTCGGCACCAGTTGCACCATCTTTAATGATGGTAGTAGTGGTGTTACCGTTACCGTCTTTGATGGTTACAGTGTGGGTACCGTTGCCGTTGTCTTTAACGTCGGCTTCAGCGTTCTTACCGTCGGCACCAGTGTCACCTTTAGCACCAGTTGCACCGTCTTTAACGATGGTAGTAGTGGTGTTACCGTTACCGTCTTTGATGGTTACAGTGTGGGTACCGTTGCCGTTGTCTTTAACGTCGGCTTCAGCGTTCTTACCGTCGGCACCAGTGTCACCTTTAGCACCAGTTGCACCGTCTTTAACGATAGTAGTAGTGGTATTACCGTTACCGTCTTTGATGGTTACAGTGTGAGTACCGTTGCCGTTGTCTTTAACTTCGGCTTCAGCGTTCTTACCGTCTTTAACGATAGTGGTAGTGGTATTACCTTCGCCATCAGTGATGGTTACAGTGTGAGTACCATCGCCGTTATCTTTAACGTCGGCTTTAGCATTCTTACCGTCTACACCGTCTTTACCGTCTTTAACGATAGTCGTAGTGACTGAACCGGTCTCAAGATCAGTAATAGTGATTGTATGGGTACCGTCACCATTATCTACAACTTCACCTGTGATGCTGCCACCTTTTTCACCAGTGTCACCTTTATCGCCTTTGTCGCCTTTAGCGCCGGCTGCACCAGTGTCACCTTTATCGCCTTTGTCGCCTTT
>NZ_JBQCTZ010000290.1:0-3288 GCF_051963715.1 Neisseria sp. P0001.S005
TTGGCTTTAGGTTTGGATTCTGCCGATAAAGCCGATTTTGGCGATTGGGAAACCATGATTCAAACCAATATCATCGGTCTGACTTTTCTGACCCGCCAGATTTTGCCGCAAATGGTAGCGCGCAAACAGGGCTACATCATCAATTTGGGTTCGATTGCCGGCAGTTATGCTTATTCAGGCAGTAATGTCTATGGCGCGACCAAGGCTTTTGTGCGCCAATTCAGTATGAACCTGCGCGCCGAATTGGCAGATAAAAACATCCGCATTACCAATATCGAACCGGGCTTATGCGGTGATACCGAGTTTTCCAACGTCCGTTTCAAGGGCGACGATCAGCGTGCGGCCGAGGTTTATGAGAATGTCGAGTTTATCCAGCCGCAAGATATTGCCGATACCGCTTTATGGCTCTATCAGCGTCCGGCGCGGATGAACGTCAATTCCATCGAAATCATGCCGGTTGCCCAGACCTTTGCAGGCATGAAAGTTTACCGCGATGAGCCTGCTCCGGTGAAGGAAGAAACGTTTGAAAAACAAAGCATGTCTTTGTTTGGAAAAATTAAATCTTGGTTTAAGTAATCGGCATCAGGCCGTCTGAAGGTTTCAGACGGCCTCTTTGTTATCTGAAATTGAACAAACACGTTATAATGTAATTTTTTATTAACAAGGCCGTCTGAAAGGCTGTTTCAGTTATGAACGCAATCAAACAAAAAATCTTAGAACAAGCGCAGCGCGATGGCGTACAGGTAACCGCATTGCGCGAGCAAGTGCTTGATATTGTTTTGAAACAAAGCGGCGTGATTAAAGCCTACAACGTTCTGTCGCAGATGCAGCAGCAAAGCGAGGGTGTGGTTGCGCCGCCGACGGCCTACCGCGCCCTTGATTTTTGGGTGGAGCAGGGCGTTTTGCACAAAGTGGCGGCGGTCAACGGCTATATTTTGTGCAGCCACGCGCAGCATGAGTGCAACGACCATTGCCATGACCACGAAGAAGCCGAAGCGCACCACAGCGCGTTTATTTTGGTTTGTACCGAATGCGGTACGGCGGATGAGCAGACCTTGAGCCAAGAATGGGCGGCATTGCGTGCAGGCGTGGCCGAAACCGGTTTCTCATTAAAAGAAGAACATGTTGTTTTAACAGGAATTTGTAAAAAATGTCAGAAGTAAAAAAGACCAAAGTCCACCTGATTTCAGGCTTCCTCGGAACAGGCAAAACCACTGCACTCAAAAGCCTGATGGCGCAAAAAGACCCGAATGAAAAATGGGTCATCATCGTCAACGAATTTGGCGAAATCGGCATTGACGGCGCAGTCTTGAGCGACAACGGCATTCCCGTGGCAGAAATCGCCGGCGGCTGTTTGTGCTGCACTGCCGGCGCGCAAATGGGTACGACCGTACAAAAAATGCTGCGCGACGCCCAACCCGACCGCTTGATGATTGAAGCCAGCGGTCTGGCGCACGCCGCCAGCGTTATCGACGAATTGAAAGCCAAACCGCTCGACAGTATGCTGGAAATCGGCGCCGTCTTTACCGTTGTCGATCCGCGCCAATTCATTAATCCCGATTACGCGCAACAAGCCTTGTATAAAGACCAAATCGGCATTTGCGACGTATTGGTCGCCAGCAAAACCGACTTGTGCACCCCCGAGCAGCTGGCTGAGTTTCACGATAAAGCGGCCAAGCTGTTCCCGCCTAAAGCCAAAGTGGTTGAAGTACAAAATGCGCAACTCGACATCCAATGGCTTGATATTCCCGTTGTCGAAAAATCGCGCTACCGCCTCAAAGCCTTGCCTGACAACACCATGGGCTTCCAGTCTCAAGGCTTCACTTTCCCTGCCGGGCGTGATTTCGACGGCGAAAAACTGACCGATTTCTTCAACGACCTGCCTAAATTTACAGACGGCCTCGTCCGCGCCAAAGGCGTGTTCCAAGTGCTCGGTACATGGGTGTGGCTCAACTGGGTGGATGGTCAATGGGGCGCAAACCAAGTTTCATGGCGCCGTGATTCCCGCTTTGAATTGATTGCCAAATCGTTTGACGCGGATTTAATTGAGAAGAAATTGCAGGAGGCGTTGGAGAAGTAAATCATCGGCCAAACGCTTATTAATCCGTTACTATTATGCCGTCTGAAGTCAGCAGTTTCAGACGGCCTTCAAATCAAAAAAATAGAGGAACACTTAACCATGTGGCGTTATATCTTTCATCGTATGCTCCTTTTGATTCCCACGTTGTTGGGGATTTTGGCGATTACCTTCGCCGTGATTCAGTTTGTTCCCGGCGGTCCGGTGGAGCAGATGGTTCAGCAGCTGACGCAGGGTGCAGTTGGCGGTGAAACAGCAGGACACAGCATGCCTGGAACTTTGGCCAAAAACGGCAACCGCATCAGTGCGGAAGATTTGGCCGCGCTGAATGCTTTGTACGGTTTCGACAAGCCGCCTGTAACGCGTTTTGTCGATATGGTATGGAAATTTGCCCGTTTCGATTTGGGCGAGAGTTTTTTCCACCATCAAACCGTATTTGAGTTGGTAAAAGAGAAAATGCCGGTATCGATGAGTTTGGGTTTGTGGACATTCTTCCTAACTTATTTGATATGTATTCCGTTGGGTATAGCCAAGGCGGTCAGGGATGGCAGCCGGTTTGATACGGTTACGGGTATGATCATTTTGGTCGGCTATACCGTACCGCCGTTTGTCTTGGGTTTGGTGTTGCTGGTGTTGTTTGGCGGTGGCAGCTTTTTTGCCTGGTTCCCGCAGGGCGGCTTGGTCGGCGATGATTTCGATACGCTCTCTTGGGCGGGTAAAGTCAAAGATTATTTGTGGCATATGGCCTTGCCGATTACCGCTTCGGTGGCAGGCAACTTGGCGGTCATGACCGTATTGACGAAAAACGTGTTCCTTGAAGAAATCCGCCGTCAATATGTTTATACCGCGCGAGCCAAGGGCTTGCCTGAGAAACAGATTCTGTGGAAACATATTTTTCGCAACGCCATGATTCCTCTGATTACCGGTTTCCCGGCCGCATTTATCGGCGCATTCTTTACCGGCAGCCTGTTGATTGAAACGCTGTTTTCGCTGGACGGTTTGGGTTTGCTGTCTTACGAGGCAGTGATGAAACGCGATTATCCTGTCGTAATGGGCACGCTGTATGTGTTCACGCTGATGGGGTTGTTGGCTAAATTGGTGTCGGATATTTCTTATTCGTGGGTCGATCCGCGCATTCACTTTGGCGGACAGAAATAAGGCCGTCTGAAAATATCTTCAATCCATTATTAAAGAATGTTTCGAACCATGAA
>NZ_JBQCTZ010000291.1:0-3278 GCF_051963715.1 Neisseria sp. P0001.S005
TCGATGACCCCTAAAGAACGCGCCAACCCTGCCCTGCTCAAAGCCAGCCGCAAACGCCGTATTGCAATGGGTGCGGGTACGACCGTGCAGGAAGTGAACAAATTGCTCAAACAGTTTGAACAAATGCAACAAATGATGAAAATGTTCAGCGGCAACGGTTTGGGTAAACTGATGCGCTTGGCCAAAGGCATGAAGGGAATGAAAGGCATGTTCCCGGGTTTGTAAGCCGAGGTGACAGAAAACGCCGTCTGAAAAGTTTCAGACGGCGTTTTGATTTTGTATTCAGATTTAAAATCATGAGGCCTTAAGCAACCATTTCTTCTACAACATCTAATATAAAAGGCCGTCTGAAATCTATTTTCAGACGGCCTTTATTCATTCAGCCTTCAACTTATTGCGGTTTTTTCTGCTCTTCGCGTACTTTGTCCACCAACTGGTCAATCGTGGTCATGCCGGACTGCCAGTCTTTAAATTCGACTTGGTATTTGCCGCCGACGATAACGGTCGGTGTGCCGCTGATTTGGAATTTATTGGTCAACTCTTCCATTTGAGCCGCACGCGCTTGGCTTTCGGGCGCTTCAAATGCAGCCAATACTTTTTTGCCATCAAACGCTGTTTGCTCGGACAACCATTTTTTCAGGGTATCGGTATCGGCCAGATTGATTTTTTGATTAACCATCGCATCGAAAATATGGCTGTTGGCTTTATCTGATTCACCGGCCATTTCCACTGCGGCCGCCAAACGTGCCAAAGGTTTCATTTCATCACCCCACACGACATGCTCCCGGCGCATATAGGTATCGTCTTTAAACGTTTTGATGTGCTCGCTCAAAACCGGTTCAAGATGGGCGCAATGCGGGCAGAAGTAGCCGAAGAATTCCAATACTTCGATTTTGCCGGCCTGCTGTTGCGGAATCGGATTGGACAATACGGTGTAATTGACACCTTCGGTCAATGCGGCAGGGGCTGCCGGAGCGGATGTGTTGCTTTGGGCGCTATCTGCCGGAACGCTGGTTTCCGCCTGTTTGCCGCAAGCGGCCAATGCCAACAGGGTTAATGAGGTCAAGGCTAAGGTTTTCAGTTTCATAGGTATCTCTTTACATTCAAATCAATGGGCGGATTTTATGGCATTTTGTTGGAGGTGTGTTCGATTTGAGTGAAAAAATGTGTTTAGTTTTATTTCAACCTTTATAAAAGGCCGTCTGAAATATGGCTTAGATCATAGCCTTATTTCAGACGGCCTTTGCCTGATTTCATCAGAAACGGTAATTTACCCGGGCAGTATAGCCGCGCGGATTACCCGGCATGGCATCCGAACGCCAATATTTTTGATTGAGCAGATTGGCAGCGGCAAAGGTAACGTTAACATTTTTATGGTTCCAGCCGAGCATGGCATCAACTCGGGCAAAGCCTGGAAGTGTGGTCACTTCTTTGTTTCTTGAGTCGTAACCGTAGCGTTTTCCCGTACCGGTTACGCCGATTTCGCCGTAGAGGTTTTCGGTTGGTGTGTAACGGAAAAACAGGTTACCGGTAACGTTGCTGGTGTTATTCAAATGGATGCCCACTCGGTCGGGATTTTCTTTGTCTTCAACGACTTTCGCCTGCATCACGCCCAACGAACCGCGCAGATAGAGTTTTTTGGGAATGATTTGCCCGATGGCGGACAATTCCACGCCGCGCGAACGGTGTTTACCGCTGACTGCCCAAGTGTAGGGATCATTTTGCGCGTCGGGGCGGTAGCGGATATTGAAGCGTTCGATTTGGTAGGCAGACAACGTAGTGCTGAGGCGGTCGTCCAGCCAACTGCTTTTAACGCCGGTTTCGTATTGGCGGGTGTACTCAGGGTCGGCGTTGAACACGGCGGCAGACGACGTGTCGATACTCAAATAGCCGCCGCGTCCGCCATAAGGCGCGAAGCCTTTATTATACGAGGCGTAGAGCGTGTGGGTGGGCGTTACGTTCCACACTGCGCCGATATTGGGGCTGAACGAGTGTCCGCTGTATTGGCGGCTGCTGCCGGTGAGTTTGTTTTCGGAATTAAAGGTGTATTTGTCGTAACGGCCGCCGAGGACGAATTTCAAATCGGGCGTTGCAGAGAAGATGTTTTGCACGAAGATGCCGTAGGAATCGGCCTTGTGTCGGTTTTGAGTGAGAACGGGCTGCAATCTGCCCGAAGCCGGCCAGCTTGCGCGGTCGTAGGGGTTGATGGAGGCGGAAAAGGTGCGGCTGTAACCCAATGTCGGGTTGCGGTGTTCGCGGCTGTAATCCATGCCTACGGTCAGGTGGTTTTCAAAACGGCCGATGGAGTAGTCGCCGTTGAGCGTGAAGTTGGACGACAGGGTTTTGTTGTCGGTCTGCTGCCAGGCGTAGTTGCGTTTGATTCGGCTGCCGTTTTCGCTGCCCGCATAGAAATGGTCGAAATCCTGCGCCGCCGTGCGGTGGGCAATCTGCCATTGGGCGCGCCATTTATCGTTGAAGGCGTATTCGAGGTCGGAACGCCAAACTTGCAGCTTGTCTTTCACAAAATCGTTCGGGTGGGCAAAACCCATGCGGTAAGGCAATCCGAAGCGGTCGTACACAGACTTGGTCGGGCTGCGGTCGGGCGTGCGCTCCACATTGTCGTAGGTGTATTGCCCCGTCCATTTCAAGCCGTTGTCGAGTTTGACGGTAATGCTGGGCGAAACCATGACGTTTTTGCTGTCTATGCCGCTGCGGAACGAATTGGCGCGCCCGACTTCGCCGGTGAGGCGGATGGCGACGTTTTTGTTCAGCACTTCGTTGATGTCCATATTCAGGCTGCGGTTTGCCCACGAGCCGTAAACCGCACCGATGTTGCGGCTTTGTTTGAAGTTGGCGTATTTGCTGACCATGTTGATGACGCCGCCGCCGTTGGTGCGGCCGTAAAGCACGGAAGACGGGCCTTTCAGGATTTCCACGCGCTCGATGTTGGCGGTGCTGCGGCGGACCTGCCCGCTTTCGCGCACGCCGTCACGGTAAATATCGGATGCGTCGGCTTGAAAGCCGCGCAGAAAAATGCTTTCGCCGCGCATATCGTAGGCAGCATCGATGCCGGCATTGCCTTCGAGGATGGAACTCAAATCGTTCGTGCCGTAATTTTTGTTTTTCTGGATGTTGAGCGTATCGACGGTTTGCGGCGTTTCTTTAATGAGCTGTCCGTTGCGGGTAACGGCGGCTTCGTCGTAGTTGATGTAGCCTTTGAGTACGCTGGTATCGGACTGTCCGACCACAGAAACAGTGGGCAAAGTAGCGGTGTAATG
>NZ_JBQCTZ010000292.1:0-3228 GCF_051963715.1 Neisseria sp. P0001.S005
GCTGATGGTTTCGAAAAAGGCTTTGAGATTGTCTAAAAACAATTGCATGGCTTTCTCCTTTGTCTGTTTTATTTTTTATGCACTACTTTTTGTAGTGTCATGTAATTTCAGCACAGAATATTCAATAAGACAATATCTTTCTTTTTAAAAAGATTTTTGAGGTTTTACCCTAAAAAGATATCTATTTAGACCGGCCAGATTGTTTACAATCCGCTAAAAATAAAGGCTGCGGCCGAGATAAAATGCCAAATGAAAGTTAACCAACCATCAATTAAGACTGCAACAATTAAAATGACACAATCGACAAATGGCACATTATTGAAAAATACAAACACGCAAATCTTGTTTAAAAAAAGCCTCAGGCCGTCTGAAAGATGGTTTTCAGACGGCCTGAGGCTTGCTATTTATATTAATAAAGTCAGGTTGATGAATGTTGCTCAAGCAACTGCGCCAACACTCGGGCAAAGCGTTCCGTCGCGCCTTCACTGGTGTGCAAATACAGGGCGGGCTCGATGAGTTCCAATTCATTGAGCAGGAAGGTGTCGCCGACCAATGTGCCGTCCACTCGGGCGTAAACCGGCATTTGCGGCAAAGTGGCCAGTACGTTTTGCGCGGCACGGACGGCAAACTCGGGCGGCTCGATACCGAACACTGACACGCCATAGGCCGAGTTGGCGCGCCATTCGCCGTGTGGCGGCTGACGGCGTACGGCATGGCTGAATGTGCCGTTGAAAAACACCAGCGAGGTTTCGCCTGCTGTTTCGATTTCGCGGATATAAGGTTGAACAATCATGCCTTGCGGATAATCCGCCATATCCACGTCCAATGCCTCCGCACAAACTTTGACCACGCCTTTGCCGCTCTGCCCGAATGCCGGCTTGATGACCGCTTTCGTCCAGCCTTGTCGGTTCAGGATGTCCGCCAACTCGGCTTTTTGCGGCGGAACGAACACGCTGGGAATCACTCGCGCGCCGCGTTCTGCTAAATCGCACAAATAAGTCTTTTCCATATTCCAAGCCATCAGCTCGGGCGGATTGATAAAACGCTGCCCCGCCTGCTCGGCTTGCTCCAGCCATTGGCGGAAGGCTTCGGGTTCGGCGGCATAATCCCATGCACACAAAGGCAGCAAAAATGGCGCGGACGGATGGTTTTGCCACGCATCAAATACGGTTTTCACGCCCATGGTTTCCAAGCATGTCGCCAATGTTTTCAGGTTGTCCGATGGTTCGGGATAGGTTTGGCAGGTAATGAGTGCCAAAACGGTTTTCTCGGTCATGGTCGCCGCCTCATTGCTAAAACCAAAATTATATAGCAAAATCAAACCAAAAGATTTTTCAGACGGCCTGATACATGAGGCTGATTCTGATAAAATGGTCTCCCCTTTTTTCGTCGGAACATGCTCATGAAATCTTCTCACGTCCTTGTCTGGTTCCGCCGCAACCTCCGCCTGCACGACAATGCCGCGCTTAATGCCGCCGTTGCAAGCGGTTTGCCCATCGCCTACGTCTGGGTCAGCCAAAGGCCGTCTGAAAACCACAATCCGCGTCAAAGCCTGTTCCATTATCAAGCCGCGCAAGAGCTGCATACCCGTCTGGCGGCGCACCATATTCCTTTATATGTCGTCACCTCCGACGAAGACCTCCTCCCCTTGGCTGCTGTGCTCAATGCCCATACTGTCATCACAGACGAAGCCTACACCGAAGCCGAAATCCGCCAAGACAACCATCTCTGGCACAATTTCGACCGGGCAGGCATTACCCTGCAACACGCCAACGACCGCGGCATTTTGGCCAAATCCCCCCTTATGGATGCCAACGGCCTGCCCTACACCGATTTTGCCGCCTATAAACAAGCATGGTTGCAGGCTTATTCAGGACAAAGGCCGTCTGAAACCGAATTGCCTGTTCAAACCGGACAAAACGTTCCACTGTTTCCAGCCCATACCGGCGCGGTATTGCCTGCCTATCAACAAGGCGGCGAAACCGCAGCCTTAACGCAATGGCACGCATTCAAACAGAATTTGGTTCACTACTCGATTACCCAAAATTTTCCGGCACGAAAAAACACCAGCCTCCTCAATGCCTACCTGTCCGCAGGCTGCATTTCACCGCGCCTGCTGGCTGCCGAAGGCTTGGCAAACCGACATTTCGAATGGCTGGACAAGCTTATTTTCCGCGACTACTGCTACCAACTCGCCTACCACCGCCGCCTGCCCGAAACAACCGATGCCGCTCCGGTACGCGAATACTGGCGACTCGGCCAAACCGGCGTACCCATCATCGACGCCTCCATCCGCGGCCTCGAAGCCACCGGCCACTTACACCCCGTTCTCCAGCAGCTGTGCGCCCACTATTTCTGCCATGCCCTCAACTTCGACCCCAACCAAGGCATTGCGTGGACAGCCTCCGTCCAAACCTGCACCGACCCCGCGCTCAACCAAGCCAACTGGCACCTCGCCGCACAAGACACGGCCACCGTCCGCTATGCCCACCGTTCGCATCAAATCGATCCCGACGGCAGCTACATCCGCAGTTACGTCCCCGAATTGGCGCACCTACCGTCCACCCTCATCCACACGCCGTGGGCCGCCGCCGATGACATCGACACACACGGCTACCCCTTTCCCAAGGCCGTCTGAAACCTGCATTCACACCAAAAAACCACACTAAATACAGCTGAAAAACGTTCAAACAAAATATTTTGGTTTCAGATGGTCAAACAGATTGAATAGCCAAGATTTACACGGTAAACTTACGTCATTAAAAAATTTTATTATTTCATGACAATGAAACCCGCATTCGACATAAAAACGTCACGTTTGGACGTCTTATCCATCCATCTGCACACCGCAGATCTAACCGAATTGGAAGGATTCCTGCGCCAACTGGCAGGCCAATCCCAAGACGAATTCGTTCCCTTCATTTTAGACGTACAAGATTTCGACCACCCCGAATCCATCGATTTGGGCGGCATGATTTCCCTGTTTGCCCGTTACGGCATGCAAATCTTAGGGCTGCACCACACCAGCGACACATGGGCGGCAGCGGCGGCGCGTTACCACTTGGTATTCAAACAAGGCAACTCCACCCAAGCAGCCGACACACAGGCAGCGCCTGCCTCGCGCCAAGCACCGCAGCCGCAAGACGTACAGGCCACCGTTATCAACAATCCGACCGTATTGGTCAGCACGCCCGTGCGTACCGGCCAGCAGGTTTACGCTGAAAACGG
>NZ_JBQCTZ010000293.1:0-3188 GCF_051963715.1 Neisseria sp. P0001.S005
AAGAAGGTACTCATGGAAAATCCCCTAAATGTCTTAGTAGGAATTTAGGGGATTTTGGGGAATTTTGCAAAGGTCTCTATTCGTTAAAAAGGCCGTCTGAAACATTTTCAGACGGCCTTTTTCGTTTTACGTTTTAACTGTAAAGCTTCGCTCCTTTTTTGACGAACTCAATCGCTTTTTCTTCCATGCCTTGCTGTTGGGCTTTTTGCTTGTCGGCGTAGTCGCGCACTTCCTGCGTGATTTTCATCGAGCAGAATTTGGGACCGCACATTGAGCAGAAGTGGGCGATTTTCGCGCCTTCGGCAGGCAGAGTTTCGTCGTGGAAGCTCTCGGCGCGTTCGGGGTCGAGGCTTAAGCGGAATTGGTCGCGCCAGCGGAACTCGAAACGCGCCTTGCTCAGGGCGTTGTCGCGCAACTGTGCGCCCGGCCAGCCTTTGGCGAGGTCGGCGGCGTGGGCGGCGAGTTTGTAGGTAATGATGCCGGTGCGCACGTCTTCTTTGTCGGGCAGGCCGAGATGCTCTTTCGGTGTAACGTAGCAGAGCATGGCTGTGCCGTACCAGCCGATATTGGTCGCGCCTATGCCCGAGGTGATGTGGTCGTAGCCGGGGGCGATGTCGGTAACGAGCGGGCCGAGGGTGTAGAAAGGCGCTTCAAAGCAGTGTTGCAGCTCTTCGGTCATGTTTTCTTTCACGCGTTGCAGTGGTACATGGCCGGGGCCTTCGATCATCACTTGTACGTCGTGTTTCCACGCTTTGGCAGTCAATTCGCCCAAGGTGTGCAGCTCGGCGAATTGGGATTCATCGTTGGCATCGGCAATGCAGCCGGGACGCAGGCCGTCGCCGAGGCTGAACGACACGTCGTAGGCTTTCATGATTTCGCAGATTTCGTCGAAATGCGTGTAGAGGAAGTTTTCCTGATGATGGGCAAGACACCATTTCGCCATGATGGAGCCGCCGCGCGATACGATGCCAGTGAGGCGGTCGGCCGTCATCGGTACATAACGCAGCAACACGCCTGCGTGCAGGGTGAAATAGTCTACGCCTTGTTCTGCCTGCTCGATTAAGGTATCGCGCACCAAATCCCAAGTCAGGTCTTCGGCGATGCCGCCGGTTTTTTCCAAAGCTTGGTAAATAGGTACGGTACCGATGGGGACGGGCGCGTTGCGGATAATCCATTCGCGCGTTTCGTGGATGTGTGCGCCGGTGGACAAATCCATAATCGTGTCCGCGCCCCAACGCAGCGACCATACCATTTTTTCGACTTCTTCGGTCAGGCTGGAAGTGACGGCGGAGTTGCCTAAGTTGCCGTTGATTTTGACGCGGAAGTTGCGGCCGATAATCATCGGTTCGAGTTCGGGGTGGTTGATGTTGGCAGGGATAATTGCGCGTCCGGCAGCAATTTCTTGGCGCACGAATTCAGGCGTGATTTGGTCGGGGTGGGTTGGGATATTCGCGCCGAAACTTTGCCCTGCGTGTTGTTTCAAGAGCTTGGCGTATTCAGGCCGTCTGAAAAGCTTGTCCAGTTTCATGCGTTCGCGTATGGCGACAAACTCCATTTCCGGCGTAATAATGCCTTGGCGCGCATAGTGAAGCTGGGTTACATTGCGGCCTGTTTTGGCGCGGCGGGGACGGGTGATTTGGTTGAAACGCAGATGGGCGGTTTTCGGATCGTGCGCGCGTTCGGTGCCGTATTCGCTGGAAAGCTTGGGCAGGATTTCGGTATCGCTGCGTTCGTCCAGCCATGCGGTGCGGACGTGCGGCAGCCCTTGTTTCAGGTCGATGTGTGCTGCCGGATCGCCGTATGCGCCGCTGGTGTCGTACACAGGAATCGGCGGATTGGTTTCCGTACCTTGTGCTGTGTAGGTGTCGTCTTGACGGATTTCGCGTAAAGGTACGCGGATGTCGGCGCGGTTGCCCGGGATATAGACGCGGTCGGAGTTGGGATATTGGAAGCGGATGCCGATGTCTTCGCTCAAGTCGGAAAGACGGCGCGCCTCATTGCCGGTTTTTTTAGCGGTAGTCATAAAAAATTGCTCCTGTTTCTCAGTTATGAAATGGAAACAGGAGCATTGCTTTTTTTCAGACGGCCTTGCGGATATCTTCAATCAACCGTCTAAAATCACATTTGCCGAAACTCCCCACGCAGGTATTATCCTGTTCGGGTGTAAAGGGTATTTCTCAGCCGCTCGGTTTGAAAGCAGCACCCCTGTTTCTTTATTAACGAAAAATTAAACCATGCGGACGGTTTTTTGTAAAGCGACGTTTTTCGCATTTTCTGTCAAAAACGCTTGACAGAGATTCCGTCTTTCCGTATAGTTACAACTTCTGACGCGGGATGGAGCAGCATGGTAGCTCGTCGGGCTCATAACCCGAAGGTCGTAGGTTCGAATCCTGCTCCCGCAACCAAATATAAAAATCCCCTGCAATTGCAGGGGATTTTGCTTTATGCGGCATTTATTGCGAATTACGGATGAATTGATGGAAAGGCCGTCTGAACCATTGGGTTTCAGACGGCCTTTTGCTGTCTTGCGGTGGGGTTTGGGTAAAAATACGACAGGCCTTTTTTCAGACGGCCTCTTCCTATTTGGGCTTGTTGTCGTTGCGCAGGTGTTCTTTCAGGCGTTGCAATTCTTTTTTGTCCAACCATTTATTGCGCGAACGTTGCAACAGAATCACCAATGCCGCGATTTCGTTGCGCATATTGGTGCTGAGCCAGAGGAAGCCTTGCCAGTCGTAATGCAGGCGGGCGGCCGGTTTGCTTAGTTCGATATTGAGCGAAGTATCGATGCGGATACGGCGGGCGTAGTGGCCTTTGATGAGTCGGACAGTCAGGCGCAGTTCGCGTTGGAGTTGGTTGAAATGGCGGTCGAGCAGGCGGATTTCGCTTTCGTTGAGCGTGGGCGCGCGAAGTTTGGCGGCGGTGGTCAGGAGCAGCTCGGTGGTATTGACGATTTTGCGGTGGGCATGCTGCATGGCTTCCATCATATTGTTGCTGATGTGGCTTTCGCCGGATGTGGCGGCCAGATGGCTGCGGCTTTTGACCATGCGGGCGTTGATTTGGCGCATTTTAATCATGTTTTGTTCCAAACGCTCGCGCGTCATGCGCTTGCCGTTGCTGATTTCGGCAATCATTTTGGCGCAGTCGGTGAGGTTGTCGGCAAGCATGAAGCGCCACATCAGGGTGGAGCG
>NZ_JBQCTZ010000294.1:0-3135 GCF_051963715.1 Neisseria sp. P0001.S005
TGTAGTGTCATGTAATTTCAGCACAGAATATTCAATAAGACAATATCTTTCTTTTTAAAAAGATTTTTGAGGTTTTATCCTAAAAAGATATCTATTTAGATCGGTCAGATTGTTTACAATCCGCTAAAAATAAAGGCTGCGGCCGAGATAAAATGCCAAATGAAAGTTAATCAACCATCAATTAAGACTGCAACAATTAAAATGACACAATCGACAAATGGCACATTATTGAAAAATACAAACGCGCAAATCTTGTTTTAAAAAAGCCTCAGGCCGTCTGAAAGATGGTTTTCAGACGGCCTGAGGCTTGCTATTTATTGATAAAGTCAGATTGATAAATGTTGCCCAAGCAACTGCGCCAACACTCGGGCAAAGCGTTCCGTCGCGCCTTCGCTAGTGTGCAAATACAGGGCAGGCTCGATGAGTTCCAATTCATTGAGCAGGAAGATGTCGCCGACCAACGTACCGTCGACTCGGGCGTAAACCGGCATTTGCGGCAAGGTGGCCAGTACGTCTTGCGCGGCACGGACGGCAAATTCGGGCGGTTCGATACCGAACACCGACACACCATAGGCCGAGTTGGCGCGCCATTCGCCTTGGGGCGGCTGACGGCGCACGGCATGGCTGAATGCGCCGTTGAAAAATACCAGCGAGGTTTCACCCGCCGTTTCGATTTCGCGGATATACGGTTGAACAATCATGCCTTGCGGATAATCCGCCATGTTCACGTCCAATGCCTCCGCACAAACTTTAACCACGCCTTTGCCGCTCTGCCCAAATGCTGGCTTGATGACCGCTTCCGTCCAGCCCTGTTGGTTCAGGATGTCGGCCAATTCGGCTTTTTGCGGCGGAACGAACACGCTGGGAATCACTTGCGCGCCGCGCGCCGCCAAATCGCACAAATAAGTCTTTTCCATATTCCAAGCCATCAACTCGGGGGGATTGATAAAATGCTGCCCCGCCTGCTCGGCTTGTTCCAGCCATTGGCGGAAGGCTTCGGGTTCGGCGGCATAATCCCATGTGCACAAAGGCAGCAAAAACGGCGCGGACGGATGGTTTTGCCACGCATCAAATACGGTTTTCACGCCTATGGTTTCCAAGCATGCCGCCAATGTTTTCAGGTTGTCCGATGGTTCGGGATAGGTTTGGCAGGTAATGAGTGCCAAAACGGTTTGCTCGGTCATGGTTGCCGCCTCGTCGCTAAAACCAAAATTATATAGCGAAATCAAACCAAAAGATTTTTCAGACGGCCTGATACATGAGGCCGATTCTGATAAAATGGTTTCCCCTTTTTCGTCGGAACATGCTCATGAAATCTGCCCACGTCCTTGTCTGGTTCCGCCGCAACCTCCGCCTGCACGACAATGCCGCGCTTAATGCCGCCGTTGCAAGCGGTTTGCCCATCGCCTGTGTCTGGGTCAGCCAAAGGCCGTCTGAAAACCACAATCCGCGTCAAAGCCTGTTTCATTATCAAGCCGCACAAGAGCTGCATACCCGTCTGGCGGCACACCATATTCCCTTATATGTCGTCGCTTCCGACGAAGACCTCCTCCCCTTGGCTGCTGCGCTTAATGCCCATACCGTCATCACAGACGAAGCCTACACCGAAGCCGAAATCCGCCAAGACAACCACCTCTGGCACAATTTCGACCAAGCAGGCATTGCCCTGCAACACGCCAACGACCGCGGCATTTTGGCCAAATCCCCCCTCATGGATGCCAACGGCTTGCCCTACACCGATTTTGCCGCCTATAAACAAGCATGGTTGCAGGCTTATTCAGGACAAAGGCCGTCTGAAACCGAATTGCCTGTTCAAACCGGACAAAACGTTCCACTGTTTCCAGCCCATACCGGCGCAGTATTACCTGCCTATCAACAGGGCGGCGAAACCGCAGCCTTAACGCAATGGCACGCGTTCAAACAGAATTTGGTTCACTACCCGATTACCCAAAATTTTCCGGCACGAAAAAACACCAGCCTCCTCAATGCCTACCTGTCCGCAGGCTGCATTTCCCCACGCCTGCTGGCTGCCGAAAGCTTGGCAAACCGACATTTTGAATGGCTGGACAAGCTTATTTTCCGCGACTACTGCTACCAGCTCGCCTACCACCGCCGCCTGCCCGAAACAACCGATGCCACCCAGGTGCGCGAATACTGGCGCAACGGCCAAACCGGCGTACCTGTCATCGACGCCTCCATCCGCAGCCTTGAAGCCACCGGCCACTTACATCCTGTTCTCCAGCAACTGTGCGCCCACTATTTCTGCCATGCGCTCAACCTCGATCCCAACCAAGGCATCGCGTGGACAGCTTCCGTCCAAACCGGCACCGACCCCGCGCTCAACCAAGCCAACTGGCACCTCGCTGCACAAGACACAGCCACCGTCCGCTATGCCCACCGTTCGCACCAAATCGATCCCGACGGCAGCTACATCCGCAGTTACCTCCCCGAATTGGCGCACCTACCCTCCACCCTCATTCACACGCCGTGGGCCGCCGCCGACGACATCGACACACACGGCTATCCCTTTCCCAAGGCCGTCTGAAACCTACGTTCACACCAAAAAACCACACTAAATACAGCTGAAAAACGTTCAAACAAAATATTTTGGTTTCAGACGGCCAAACAGATTGAATAGCCAAGATTTACACGGTAAACTTACGTCATTAAAAAATTTTATTATTTCATTACAATGAAACCCGCATTCGACATAAAAACGTCACGTTTGGACGTCTTATCCATCCATCTGCACACCGCAGATCTAACCGAATTGGAAGAATTCCTGCGCCAACTGGCAGGCCAATCCCAAGACGAATTCGTTCCCTTTATTTTAGACGTACAAGATTTCGACCATCCCGAATCCATCGATTTGGGCGGCATGATTTCCCTGTTTGCCCGTTACGGCATGCAAATTTTAGGGCTGCACCACACCAGCGACACATGGGCGGCAGCGGCAGCGCGTTACCACTTGGTCTTCAAACAAGGCAACTCCACCCAGGCAGCCGACACACAGGCAGCACCTACTCCTCGCCAAGCACCGCAGCCGCAAGACGTACAAGCCACCGTTATCAACAATCCGACCGTATTGGTCAGCACGCCCGTGCGTACCGGCCAGCAGGTTTACGCTGAAAACGG
>NZ_JBQCTZ010000295.1:0-3131 GCF_051963715.1 Neisseria sp. P0001.S005
TCTTTGCCGAGTTTTTTGCGTAAGGCGTGAATCAGGAAGTCAACGGCGTTGCTTTCGACTTCTTCGCCCCAGCCGTAAATTTTGTCTTCCAAATCGCTGCGCGACAGAATCATGCCCGGACGCAGCAGCAGGGCTTGGAGGACGGCAAATTCTTTGTTGCTGAGCATGATGGCCTGTTCCTGCCCGACTACTTCCGCCTGATGGGTGGAAGGGTTGAGCGTGATGATGCCGTTGGTCAGCAGCGTTTGCGCCTGTCCGCCGTGTCGGCGCAATACGGCACGCATACGGGCTTGCAGTTCCGCCATGTCGAAGGGTTTGACGATGTAGTCGTCTGCGCCGCCGTCTAAGCCGTTGAGCCGGCTGTGCAAATCGTCGCGCGCGGTCACGATTAAGACGGGAACGGTACAGCCGCCGTTGCGGATTTGCGCCAATACGTCCAAACCGTCTTTGCCGGGCAAACCCAAATCCAAGAGCAGCAAATCGTATGCTTGCGCCGCCACTGCTGCGGCAACTTCCGAACCGCGGCTGACCCAATCGACAGCGTAGCCGGTGTCTTTCAGATTGGCACTGACGGCTTGGGCAATCATGGCATCGTCTTCAACCAATAATACGCGCATGGAAGTTCTCCGGAGGATGGGTGGATAGTGATTATACCTGCACTCAATTAGTAAAAATTTAGGAAGGGTTGAAAAACTGATTTTTTGTAAAAGATGAGGCCGTCTGAAATTTCGTTTTTCAGACGGCCTGTATACTTCAATCCCGATTATTTAGGGTTTTTCTCAATCAAGGCAACCAATTGGTCGATATAGCCTTGAACAAAGCCGCGCGCGGATTCGATGAGCTGGCCGTTGTCGTCAAACAGGGTAGGCGAGTTGCCGAGGAACACTTCCGGTTGGCCGGTCAATGGCATATCGAAATACGAAAGGGCAAGGCGCAGATTTTTTTGCGCGCTATAACCGCCCATTTTGCCGACAGAATGACTGATGATGCCGGCAGGTGTTTTTTTCCAGGCAACATCGGCATTGGGTTTGGAGCCGATGTCGATGGCGTTTTTCAGGCAGGCCGGTACGGTACGGTTGTTTTCGGAAGTCACGAACAATACGCCGGCAGAGGCTTTGATGGTTTCACGGAACTCGGTATAGCTGGATGGAGTGGGGAAGTCGGTAACGGCAGGATCGTCGTAGTCGAAGTTGTATAAAGGTAAATGGCCGATTTCGACGATTTGCGCTTCGTAGCCTTCGGGGAACATGGGAATGACGTTTTGTGCGACTTTTCGTGCGAACGAGCCTTTACGCAGGCTGCCGACCAAGATGCTGACTTTCTTTGACATGTTTTTCTCCTGTTTAATAATAAAAATGAAAACAATTCTAAATTTTAGTGTTATCTGGGGAAGCGGTCAAGGTTTCAGACGGCCTGTCAAAATGGTTTATGCTAAAATAACGGTTTCGCTGATATTTCAAATTATTATGCACGCTTCTGATTCGCAAGAGGACGCAACGGCACACGAATACTATGCCGACAATCCCGACTTTCCAGCTAAAACCATTGTCGCCACCTTATTCATCGGCGCATTTTTCGGCTATCTCAACGACACGCTGCTGAATGTCGCGCTTACGCCGATTATGAAAGATTTTGGTGTCGATAAGACCACGGTTCAATGGCTGACAACGGGCTTTTTGCTGGTCATGGGGGCATTTACGCCGATTACGGCAGGCGTGATTCAATGGTTTGAAACGCGCAAAATGGTGCTGTTTACGCAGGCAACGTTTTTAGCAGGATCGCTGATTTGCGCGTTTGCACCGACGTTTGGCGTATTAGTGGTCGGTCGGATGGTGCAGGCAGTATCTGCCGCGTTTTTTGTTCCGCTTCTGTTTAACGGCGTGTTGTCGATTTTCCCGCCCAACAAGCGCGGAACGGTGATGGGCGTGATTACCATGATGTTTACCGCCGCGCCTGCAATGGGGCCGACGCTATCGGGCATCATCATCGACCATACGCATTGGCGCGTGCTGTTCGGCTTTACCGCGCCGTTTATGTTGGCGGCAATGGTGCTGGTGGGCAAATATTTGACGGTCAATTTGAGCAACATCAGCCGTCCGAAAATCGATATGTTGTCGGCTGTGCTGTCGATTGCGGGATTTGGCGGGATGGTTTATGCGAGCAGTAATTTTGCCCATATGCCGCTGCTGGAATTTATCCTGCTCTTTGCCGCTTCCGTTGTACTGGTGGGTTGGTTTGCGCACCGTCAGTTCCGTTTGGCTACGCCGTTGTTGAACCTTCGTGCTTTTGAATACAAACAGTTCAGATATTGCGTTGTGATTTTGGCCGGTGCGATATTCCTGTTCTTGGGCTTGGAACTGATGGTGCCGATGTACACGCAGCAAGTGTTGATGCTGACCGGTACGGCAACCGGTCTGATTCTGATGCCTGCCAGTATTGCCCAAGCGGTTGCCGCACCTTTGTTCGGCAAATTGTTGGACAAAAAGGGCGGACGCTTTGTCGTTTTGCCGGCAACAGTGATGCTGGTGGTGTCGCTGGCGGTATTGTGGCTGTTTTTGCGGATTGATACGCAAGTGGTGATGTTGACCGCGATGTTTACGCTGTTGGCGCTTTCCGTGTCTGCTTGTGTAACCGGCGAAACCCATGGTCTGAACGCGTTGCCGAAAATGCTCAATCCGCACGGTGCGGCGATTCTGACCACCATCAACCCGATTGCCGGTGCCATCGGCGTGGCGTTTTTTGTTGGTGCGACCAATATCGGCGAGAAACTTTCCAGCGCAGATATGCCGCAACAGGCAATGCTGGACGGTATCCATTTGGCGATGGGTTGCGCTTTGGTTGTCGGTGTTGTGGTCGTCATGTTCGCTTTGCGTTTGAAAGCGCATCAGAAATAAATAAAAGGCCGTCTGAACCGTTCAGACGGCCTAAGTACCTCGTAAGAATTTATAAAATTTTTGTAACACAATGAAATTGAAAAGTATTTTATCAATTGGCCTGATGGTGGCGGTTTGTCCGTCATGGGCTTTGGATTTCGGGCGTATCCCTGAAAATGAGATTTCCGTTTATGTGCAGGAATTGGACAGCGGCAAAGTGATTGCCGAACACCGTGCCGATGAATTGCGCAATCCTGC
>NZ_JBQCTZ010000296.1:0-3114 GCF_051963715.1 Neisseria sp. P0001.S005
ATCAAGGCCAAATTAACTTTGCCTGCTTGTCGGGCCGTCTGAAAAATTATGCAACAAACCTACGCCGCCGTACAGCGAGATTTGCTCGAAGCCAACCATCTTTCTCCCGATTTGCTCGCTCAAAGCCTGAGCATTATCGGTGCCAATCATGTTGATTATGCCGACATCTATTGTCAGCGTACTGCCTACGAAAGTTGGCATTTGGAAGAAGGCATCGTTAAATCGGGCAGCTTCCAAATCGATCAGGGCGTGGGCGTGCGTGCCGTATCGGGTGATAAAACCGCTTTTGCCTACGCCGACAGCCTGTGTATCGATTCGATCAACCGTTCTGCCAAAGCCGTGCGCGTGATTGGTGCGGCAGGTGGCGAGGCCAGCGTTAAAGTGCCGACACCTGCCTACGGCAAGCCTATCCATATGGCGATTGACCCTATTGCCAGCCTCGATTCTGCCGCCAAAGTTGCGCTGTTGAACAAAGTCGAAACGCTGGCCAAAGCTGCCGATCCGCGTATCGTGCAAGTGATGGCCGGTTTGACCTGCGAATACGACATGGTGTACATCGCCCGTCTGGACGGTAAACACGCTGCCGATATCCGCCCGATGGTGCGCATGAACGTAACTGTCATTGCCAAGCAGGGCGAGCGTCGCGAGCAGGGCAGCGCGGGCGGCGGCGGACGTTATGATTTGGCGTATTTCGATGAAAACTTGGTGCATCGGTTTGTCGATTCCGCCGTCAAACAAGCCCTGACCAATCTCGAATCCCGTCCTGCACCTGCCGGCGAGATGACCGTCGTTTTGGGCAACGGCTGGCCGGGCGTGTTGCTGCACGAAGCGGTCGGACATGGTTTGGAAGGCGATTTCAACCGCAAAGAAACCAGCGTTTTCTCCGGCAGAATCGGCGAGCGCGTGGCCGCCAAAGGCGTTACCGTTGTGGATCAAGGCGATATTGCCGACAGACGCGGCTCGCTCAATATCGACGACGAAGGCAATGAAACCCGCCGTACTGTATTGATTGAAGACGGTATTTTGGTCGGCTATATGCAGGACGAAACCAACGCCCGCCTGATGGGCACGCAATCGACCGGCAACGGCCGCCGCGAAAGTTACGCTTCTGCGCCTATGCCGCGCATGACCAATACCTTTATGGAAAACGGCGGCTATGAGCCGGAAGAAATTATCGCGTCCATCGACAAGGGCATTTACGCTGTTAACTTCGGCGGCGGACAAGTGGACATTACCAGCGGCAAGTTCGTGTTCAGCGCATCCGAAGCGTGGTGGGTGGAAGGCGGCAAACTGCAATATCCTGTCAAAGGCGCGACCATTATCGGCAACGGTCCCGAAGTGCTGAAACACGTTTCCATGATAGGCAACGACACTGCGCTCGACAGCGGCATCGGTGTCTGCGGCAAAGAAGGGCAGAGCGTTCCTGTCGGCGTCGGACAACCGACCCTGAGGATTGATGCCGGACTGACCGTCGGCGGTAGCGAAATTTAAACGGCAGGCCGTCTGAAAGATTTTCAGACGGCCTTTTACATTAGGATAAAACCATGCAGGAAGAGAATCGGAAATCAAGTTTTCCCATCGTGATGTTGCTGGTGTCGGTTGCCCTGTGGATAGCATCTTTGTCCAATGTTGCATTTTATTTGGGCAATCATGAAAGCATGAAGGGTGTAACCGTTTTGATTTTGGGATCGATATTTGCTTCTTTGGATATCAGGTATTGTGCGGCCTATGCGAATTATGTTTGGTTAGCGGCCATTGTTTTGCTGGCGTTGCGGAAGAAGGTCGTGCCTGTCCATGCGGCACTTTGGGGCTTGGCGTTGGTGGCTTTCAGTGTGAAAGCCGTACACGTCGATGAAGCAGGGAATACATCGGATATTTTGCGCTACGGCGCCGGATTTTATTTGTGGTATGCCGCATTTGCGGTTGCCACCATCGGTACGTTTGCCGGAAAGAATAAGGAAAGAAAAGCCACAACGCTGGCAGATGGGACGAAAAATGACGCTTGATGAATGGTTGCGCCAATCGGCACTGCCCAAAAATGAAGCGCGGATGTTGTTGCAATATGCGCTGGGTTATACGCGCGCGCAGCTGGTGACACGCGGTACGGACGATTTGGCAGACTCCGCCCTGCAAACCTTGGAGACTTTGGCTCAACGCCGTCTGAAAGGCGAGCCGATGGCCTATCTGTTGGGCGAGCGCGAGTTCTACGGACGACGCTTTGCCGTCAATCCCCATGTGTTGATTCCACGCCCTGAAACCGAGCATTTGGTGGAAGCCGTGCTCAAACGCTTGCCGCCGCAAGGCCGCGTGTGGGATTTGGGAACGGGCAGCGGCGCCATTGCCGTGACCGTCGCGCTTGAACGCGTTAATGCCGATGTTCGCGCATCCGATATCAGCGTCGGTGCTTTAGATACTGCCCGTCAAAATGCGGCCGAATTGGGCGCAAAAGTCGAGTTTGCGCAGGGTTCGTGGTTTGATACCGACAGGCCGTCTGAAGGCCGATACGATGTGATTGTTTCCAATCCGCCGTATATCGAGGACGGCGATGCGCATTTGTCGCAAGGCGATTTGAGGTTTGAACCGCAAAACGCGCTGACCGACTTTTCAGACGGCCTCAGCCATATCCGCCACATTACCCAAGAAACCCCAAAATACCTGAAAGCCAACGGCTGGCTGCTGTTTGAACACGGCTATGACCAAGGCGAAGCGGTGCGGAACATTATGCTGGAGAACGGTTTTGCCGAAGTGGCAACCGAACAGGATTTGGCTGGATTGGATAGGGTAACGCTGGGGCGTTTGCCTGCTTAATGGGCATGATTTGTCGAAATATAAAAAAGGGCGTGTCGATCACGCCCTTTTGGTTTTTTGGTTTAGCTGTTCAGACGGCCTGGTTTAACGCCAAGCAGCGACAAACTCCGCCCAGTGTTGTTTTTCTTCGGCTTGTGCAGCCAGATAATGTTTGATGCGTTTGATTTCGACTTCGTATTCGTCGGCATCGAGCGCGCCGCTCATCATGCGAAAGCGCATGTACATCAGGTAGGTATTGGCGGCATCGGTTTCGCAATAGTCGCGGATGTCTTTCAGACGGCCTGCATGATAGGCGTCCCAAACCTT
>NZ_JBQCTZ010000297.1:0-3080 GCF_051963715.1 Neisseria sp. P0001.S005
ACTTCCAGCAAGACTTCGCCGTCGTCTTCAGGGGCGACCAAAAGCCAAACGATGTTACGCTCGCGCGGCGGCAGGGATTCCAAGACGGCGGCCACGTCGGCAGGGTGCAACTCGGCCAAGAGGACGGTCAGCTCGGTGAACTTGTCGCGCAGGCTTGCGTCTTCAATCGGCACGCCTGCTTCGATTTGTTCGAAGGACGGCTCGAGGATTTCGCATAAGGCGTGGATGCGGTCGATATCGTCAGAGATGCGATCGTCAGAAATGCGGTCTTCCACCGCTTCATTGTCGGGGGTATGGTCGAGATTCGGAGGGGTTTGTTCGATGCTCATAAATGCTCCGCCCGCCGGACGCGGGGAGGCATTTCGGCGGGATGATTATGGTTGTTGTGTGTCTGATGGGAAGTTCAAAGGCGAACTGGGAAGGTCCATAATTCGAGCCTGCTGAGAGGCGCAGAGTTGTAAACGGTGCATATTCTACTCTTTTTTAGGCCGTTTTACCATTTTTAACGGAAAAGGCCGTCTGAAATTTAAATTTCAGACGGCCTTTTCATTTGCTCAAACCTTATTCTTTAGGCAGGCGCAGGACGGAGACGATGAATCCGCCCCAAATGACGATCAATGCGACAAGCATCATAATAATGGCTGAAGTACTCATTATTCGTCTCCTTCACGTTCGTGTTCATGTTCGTCTTTGACGTTGAAGTTCTGACCATGTTTCCACGGCAAGAACGACAGCAGGACAGACAATACCAAGAGAGCGCCGACCATGCCCCAACCGAAGATATTGAGAAAGCTGTCAGGATAGCCGCTGTAATTCTCTTTTAAGAGGCCGGCGGTATCTTGATAAAGCATATAGCCGAGCATAGCGACGGTAACCACCACGCTGGCAGTCCATACAATGCCGACACGGATGGAAGACAGCGCGTTCAAGTGATTGCGCAGTTCGGGCAGTTTGCGCAACAAAACAATCGCCAAAACGTAAAGAAAACCGGAAGCCACAATGCCGTAGGTATTGATGAATTTATCCAATACGTCCAACACAGGCAGGCCGGTGGTCGTACCGAACAGCAAGGTAGAAATAATCGCCATTGGCACGCCTGCAATCAGAGTCGCGCTGACACGGCCGATGTTCATTTTGTCTTGAATCGCGGCCACAATCACTTCAACGATGGAAATCATGGAAGTGACACCGGCAAACACCAGCGAGCCAAAGAACAACACTCCGATCAACGCGCCCATAGGGGCTTGGTTGATGATGGTCGGGAACGCGATAAACGCCAAGCCGATACCGCTGGATGCCACTTCGCTGACTTCCTTGCCTGCCGCGTGCGCCATAAAGCCCAATGCTGCGAATACGCCGATACCGGCGAGCAACTCAAAGCTGCTGTTGGCAAAGCCGACAACCAAGCCTGTGCCGCCCAAATCGGTTTTTTTCTTCAGGTAAGAAGAATAAGTAATCATAATGCCGAAGCAGATGGAGAGCGAGAAGAAAATCTGGCCATATGCGGCTACCCAGACTTTCGGATCTGCCAAACGGCTCCAGTCAGGCGTAAACAAAGCGTCCAAACCTTTTGCCGCACCCGGCAGAGTCAGGGCAATGCCCACCATGATGACAAACATCACCACCAACAAAGGCATGAAGAATGTGGATGCACCGGCCACGCCTTTTTGTACGCCCAAAGCCATAATCGCCAGCGTAAACACCCACACGGCAATCAGCGGACCGGCAACTTTACCGACAAAATCCAAACCCAAGTCTTTGGCATCGGCCATTTGCAGGAAGTCTTTGAAGAAGAAGGTCTGCGGATCCGCACCCCATGCCGAAGTCAACGAATAATAGGCATAGCTTGCCGCCCAGCCGACAATCACGGCGTAGTAGATACAGATGATGACGTTGGTCAGGAAATTCCACCAACCCATCGGCTCAAACAAACGGCCGAGGCGGCGGAAAGCCAAAGGTGGCGAACCGCGGTAACGGTGGCCGATGGCGTAGTCGAGCAGCAACAGCGGAATACCTGCCGTCAACAGCGCAACCAAATAAGGGAGGATGAAAGCACCGCCGCCGTTGTCGAAAGCGATGTAAGGGAATCGCCAAATGTTGCCTAAGCCCACGGCCGAGCCGATGGCAGCAAACATAAAGGCGCGGCGACTGCTAAACGTCGCGCGTTCGCTGGATTGAGAATTTGACACGATGAACCTCTTAAAAGTCGAGTGTCGCCAAGGCCGTTCAGCCTTGCGCGTATATATTTAGGAATCAGGCCGGACAAGCCGGTCGGTTAAAGTAGATATTCGGATAAGGATAATATCCGGTATAGAGGATGCACCGCTTATGGCCATGCAAACATAATCTGACCTTATCGTAAAAAAATTTAACAGTGTTGACAAGTCATAATTAAATTTAAATCACAAGCAAAATCTTCATACACTACGACTAAAACCTTCATACACTTATTTATATAACACTCAAACACAGCTCAATCCACCGTTTTTCCCTCCCTTGTTCCGACCATTTCCCCTTTGCTAAAAATCGCCCTCCCCTTATCCGGCAAGGAAAAGCAGGAATCCAAGGCGTTTAAATTCCATGTCATCAAAAATGTTCAGACGGCCTTTTCCTTTTGCTCGATTAAACCCGGGCCGTCTGAAAATTACACTGTTGTATGTTGTAATCAAAAGCCACACTCACATTCTGTTTAATATAAACAAAAACAATCCGCCTCTTCCCGTTTCATTCATTACCATGATTTAAAACGAGCATAAAACACTAAAAATAGAATTAATAAAAAATAAAATTTCAAAAAATGCAAAATAACATTAAATTTAAACCTTTATTTCTACTATAATCATCTACAATCAAAAATAATCGAACCTAAAAATTTCAATAAAACATTAATTACACAACACTACAATTTTGCTATAATTGCCACCATTCGCTCCATAACCCAAACCCAAAAGAAGAGGAAAAGCCATGGGTATCAAAGTTGCCATCAACGGCTACGGCCGTATTGGCCGCCAAGTAGTGCGCGCTATTTTTGACTACAAACTGCAAGACCAACTCGACATCGTTGCCATCAATGCCAGCGG
>NZ_JBQCTZ010000298.1:0-3046 GCF_051963715.1 Neisseria sp. P0001.S005
TCCCAGTCGCGGTTGAAGGCTTCGAGCTGGTCGGGGTTCATGGTGGATTCGGCGATGGCGGCGGTGTCCGCGCCGGTCAGCGCTTTGTGGGGCATGGGCGTGAGGGTGCCGCCGACTTTGATGGCAGGGGGAAAGCCTGCGCTGATGAAGATGTCGGATGCGTTGCGTTTTTCAGCCTCTTCACACATGCGGTCGAGCAGGGGATGAAGATGCGTGCCGATTTCGGCCGGGGTGGGGATGTGCGGTGCTTGGTTTTTTTGTGAGTAGGCTTGCACCATTTCGCTTAACAGGTCGTGCAGAGGGGCGAGGTCGCTCATGATGATTCTCTTTAAAACGGGTATTCGGTCAGGCTGAAAGGCCGTCTGAAAACGGGATGATGGGGTTCAGACGGCCTGAGTATGGTTTAGAAAATAGAGAGGTTTTCGATGTTTTGCGCCTTGCTGCGTGCCAGCTCGGGGCTGATGGTGCCTTGGCGGACAAGGGTTTGCAGGGCTTGATCGAGGGTTTGCATACCGTGGGCCTGACCGGTTTGGAGGGCGGCGTTGATTTGGGCGATTTTGTTCTCGCGGATGAGGTTGCGCACGGCCGGTGTGGAAATCAGGATTTCGTGTGCGGCGACGCGGCCGTTGCCGTCGCGGGTTTTCAGCAGGGTTTGGGAAATGATGGCGCGCAAGGATTCGGACAACATGGAGCGCACGATTTCTTTTTCGCCTGCAGGGAATACGTCGACAATACGGTCGATGGTTTTGGCGGCGCCGGTCGTGTGCAGCGTGCCGAAAACCAAGTGACCGGTTTCGGCGGCGGTCAGGGCGAGGGAGATGGTTTCAGGGTCGCGCATCTCACCGATCAAAATCACGTCTGGGTCTTCGCGCAGTGCGGAACGCAGGGCGTTGGTAAAGCTGTGGGTGTGTTGATGCAGCTCGCGCTGGTTGATGAGCGCCTTTTTGCTTTGGTGGACGAACTCAATCGGGTCTTCGATGGTCAGAATGTGAGCCGGTTGGGTTTCGTTGATGTAGTTGACCATTGCCGCCAGCGTGGTGGATTTACCCGAACCGGTCGGGCCGGTTACCAAGACCAAACCACGCGGGTTTTCGGCAATTTTTTGGAAAATGCGCGGCGCACGCAATTCTTCCAGTGTCAGGACGGTGCTCGGAATGGTACGGAATACGGCAGCCGGGCCGCGTTCGGTCATAAAGGCGTTGACGCGGAAACGGGCAACATTAGGCAGCTCAAATGAGAAATCGACTTCAAAATCCTGTTGATAGAGCTTGCGCTGGTGGTCGTTCATGACCGAGGTAATCATGGTACCGACTTCTTCCGAGCTCATCTCGGGCAGGTTGATGCGGCGGATGTCGCCGTGTACGCGTATCATAGGGGAAATGCCCGAACTCAAATGGAGGTCGGAGGCTTTGTTTTTCACGCCGAACGCGAGTAAGTCGGTAATCTGCATAATGTGGCCTTGTTTTGGTTTAGAATAATAAAATCGCTTTATTTTAAATAGATAAATCCGTTCGACCAAGTAAAATTTTCAAAATGCCGAGTGATGAACGGGTTAAAGGAGAAAACCATGTCGGTATTGCAACAAAACTATCAGGACGTATGCCGGGCGGTTGAACAGGCGGCAGAGGCTGCCGGACGGCCTGCGGAAGCGGTGAGGCTGGTAGCGGTCAGCAAGACCTTTCCGGCAGACGATATCCGCGAAGTGTATGCGGCCGGTCAGCGCGATTTTGGTGAGAACTATATTCAGGAATGGTTTGAAAAAACGGAAATGCTGGCCGATTTGCCGGATATTGTTTGGCACGTTATCGGCGATGTGCAGTCTAATAAAACCAAATTTGTGGCAGAGCGCGCACATTGGGTGCATACGATAGGCCGTCTGAAAACGGCGCGGCGCTTGAGCGAACAAAGGCCATCTGAAATGCCGCCGTTGCAGGTGTGTATTGAAGTGAACATTGCCGCGGAAGAAGCAAAACACGGCGTAGCGCCCGATGAAGCGGTTGCGCTGGCCCTTGAAGTAGCCAAGTTGCCGAATATTAAAGCGCGCGGATTGATGTGTGTGGCCAAGGCCGACAGCAGCGACGATGAGTTACGCAGCCAGTTTCACACCATGCAACGGCTGTTGGCTGAGTTGAATGCGGCAGGCGTCGAAGCAGATGTTTTGTCTATGGGGATGTCCGGAGATATGCCAATCGCGGTAGAATGCGGCGCAACCCATGTCCGCATCGGCAGCGCGATTTTCGGCAAGCGGCATTATCCTCAATAAAAGTAATAGGCCGTCTGAACAGGGCAGACAGCAGTTTCAGACGGCCTGATCGATATCACAAAGGAGTGACATATATATGAATATCTATTTTCTCGGCGGTGGCAATATGGCGACTGCCATTGCAGGCGGTTTGGTCAAACAAGACGGCTATCGTGTCCACATTGTCGAACGCGGCGCCGAAAGACGGGAGCAACTGGTTCAAGAATTGGGCGTAGCCACTTCTGAAAACCTGCCCGAATTGAGTGCGGACGATGTCCTTGTCCTCGCCGTCAAACCGCAAGACATGCAGGCAGCCTGTCAAAACATTCGTTTGAATGGCGCGCTGGTGTTGTCCGTAGCGGCCGGATTGTCTATCGATACCCTCAGCCAGTATCTGGGCGGCACACGCCGTATCGTGCGTATCATGCCCAATACGCCGGCCAAAATCGGCTTGGGTGTATCCGGTATGTTTGCCGATTCAAGCGTTTCAGAAGCCGACCGCGCAGCCGCAGACGGCATTATGCGCTCTGTCGGCACAACCGTTTGGCTGAACGAGGAAGAGCAACTCCACAATATTACCGGCATCAGCGGCAGCGGCCCCGCCTATGTTTTCTATCTTTTGGGTGCGCTCCAAAATGCGGCTTTGGCACAAGGTTTCAACGAACAAGACGCACGCGAACTGAGCCTCGCCACATTTAAAGGCGCAGTGGCTTTGGCTGAACAAACCGGCGAAGCATTCGCACAATTACAGCAAAACGTGACTTCCAAAGGCGGCACGACACACGAAGCCATCGAAACCTTCAA
>NZ_JBQCTZ010000299.1:0-3020 GCF_051963715.1 Neisseria sp. P0001.S005
CGCTCCACCCTGATGTGGCGCTTCATGCTTGCCGACAACCTCACCGACTGCGCCAAAATGATTGCCGAAATCAGCAATGGCAAGCGCATGACGCGCGAGCGTTTGGAGCAAAACATGATTAAAATGCGCAAAATCAACGCCCGCATGGTCAAAAGCCGCAGCCATCTGGCCGCAACATCCGGCGAAAGCCACATCAGCAACAATATGATGGAAGCCATGCAGCATGCCCACCGCAAAATCGTCACCACCACCGAGCTGCTCCTGACCACCGCCGCCAAACTGCGCGCGCCCACGCTCAACGAAAGCGAAATCCGCCTGCTCGACCGCCATTTCAACCAACTCCAACGCGAGCTGCGCCTGACCGTCCGCCTCATCAAAGGCCACTACGCCCGCCGTATCCGCATCGATACTTCGCTCAATACCGAACTGAGCAAACCGGCCGCCCGCCTGCATTACGACTGGCAAGGCTTCCTCTGGCTCAGTACCAATATGCGTAACGAAATCGCCGCATTGGTGATTCTGTTGCAACGTTCGCGCAATAAATGGTTGGACAAAAAAGAATTGCAACGCCTGAAAGAATACCTGCGCAACGATACCGATCCGGAGCAACAATAAATACCGCATAAAGCAAAATCCCCTGCGATTGCAGGGGATTTTTATATTTGGTTGCGGGAGCAGGATTCGAACCTACGACCTTCGGGTTATGAGCCCGACGAGCTACCATGCTGCTCCATCCCGCGTCAGAAGTTGTAACTATACGGAAAGACGGAATCGCTGTCAAGCGTTTTTGACAGAAAATGCGAAAAACGCCGCTTTACAAAAAACCGTCCGCATGGTTTAATTTTCGTTAATAAAGAAACAGGGGTGCTGCTTTCAAACCAAGCGGCTGAGAAATACCCTTTACACCCGAACAGGATAATACCTGCGTGGGGAGTTTCGGCAAATGTGATTTTAAACGGTTGATTGAAAATATCCACAAGGCCGTCTGAAAAAAGCAATGCTCCTGTTTCCTTTCATAACCGAGAAACAGGAGCAATTTTTTTATGACTACCACTAAAAAAACCGGCGATGAGGCGCGCCGTCTTTCCGACTTGAGCGAAGACATCGGCATCCGCTTCCAATATCCCAATTCCGACCGTGTCTATATCCCGGGCAGCCGCGCCGACATCCGCGTGCCTTTGCGCGAAATCCGTCAGGATGATACCTACACAGCGCAAGGTACGGAAGCCAATCCGCCAATTCCGGTGTACGACACCAGCGGCGCATACGGCGATCCGGCGGCGCACATCGATCTAAAACAAGGGCTGCCGCACGTCCGCACCACATGGCTGGATGAACGCGGCGATACCGAAATCCTGCCTAAGCTTTCCAGCGAATACGGCACCGAACGCGCACACGATCCGAAAACTGCCCATCTGCGCTTCAACCAAATCACCCGTCCGCGCCGCGCCAAAGCAGGCCGCAATGTAACCCAGCTTCACTACGCCCGCCAAGGCATCATCACGCCGGAAATGGAGTTTGTCGCCATACGCGAACGCATGAAACTGGACGAACTTTTCAGACGGCCTGAATACGCCAAGCTCTTGAAACAACACGCAGGGCAAAGTTTCGGCGCGAATATCCCGACCCATCCCGACCAAATCACGCCTGAATTTGTGCGCCAAGAAATCGCCGCCGGACGCGCGATTATCCCTGCCAACATCAACCATCCCGAACTCGAACCGATGATTATCGGCCGCAACTTCCGCGTCAAAATCAACGGCAACTTGGGCAACTCCGCCGTTACCTCCAGCCTGACCGAAGAAGTCGAAAAAATGGTGTGGTCGCTGCGTTGGGGCGCGGACACGATTATGGATTTATCCACAGGCGCGCACATCCACGAAACGCGCGAATGGATTATCCGCAACGCGCCCGTCCCCATCGGCACCGTGCCGATTTATCAGGCGTTGGAAAAAACCGGCGGCATCGCCGAAGACCTGACTTGGAATTTGGTGCGCGACACCTTAATCGAGCAGGCAGAACAAGGCGTGGATTATTTCACCCTGCACGCAGGCGTATTGCTGCGTTATGTACCGATGACCGCCAACCGCCTGACCGGCATCGTATCGCGCGGCGGCTCCATCATGGCGAAATGGTGCCTTGCCCATCATCAGGAAAACTTCCTTTACACGCATTTCGACGAAATCTGCGAAATCATGAAAGCCTACGACGTATCGTTCAGCCTCGGCGACGGTCTGCGTCCCGGCTGCATTGCCGATGCCAACGACGAATCCCAATTTGCCGAGCTGCACACTTTGGGCGAATTGACCGCCAAAGCGTGGGAACACGACGTACAAGTCATGATCGAAGGTCCAGGCCATGTACCGCTGCAACGCGTGAAAGAAAACATGACCGAAGAGCTGCAACACTGCTTTGAAGCGCCTTTCTACACACTCGGTCCGCTCGTTACCGACATCGCCCCCGGCTACGACCACATCACCTCGGGCATAGGTGCGACCAATATCGGCTGGTATGGCACAGCCATGCTCTGCTACGTTACCCCGAAAGAGCATCTCGGCCTGCCCGACAAAGAAGACGTGCGCACCGGTATCATCACCTACAAACTCGCCGCCCACGCCGCCGACCTCGCCAAAGGCTGGCCGGGCGCACAGTTGCGCGACAACGCCTTAAGCAAGGCGCGTTTCGAGTTCCGCTGGCGCGACCAATTCCGCCTCAGCCTCGACCCCGAACGCGCCGAGAGCTTCCACGACGAAACCCTGCCCGCCGAAGGCGCGAAAATCGCCCACTTCTGCTCGATGTGCGGCCCCAAATTCTGCTCGATGAAAATCACGCAGGAAGTGCGCGACTACGCCGACAAGCAAAAAACACAACAGCAAGGCATGGAAGAAAAAGCGATTGAGTTCGTCAAAAAAGGAGCGAAGCTTTACAGTTAAAACGTAAAGCAAGAAAAGATGCTACTTTAGTCGTCTAGACCTATTTTGAGTAATTTAAATAACATATTGATTTATCTTGATATTTAT
>NZ_JBQCTZ010000300.1:0-3007 GCF_051963715.1 Neisseria sp. P0001.S005
ACAGCGTGCTGCTCATTCAGTTTCCACGCGACTACCGGCTCGATGGCGATGGTGGTCAAACCCAGTTTGTTGATGTTGTGGCGTAAGACGGAATCTTTTTCGTATTCGGTTGCCGAACCGAAAGGAACGTACACGCCCAAACCCAAAGTTACATCGTCGCTGGCTTTGTACGCGCCATAAACGTGTGGAGCAACGGTGGTTTCGGTAATTTTGCCGCTGGTCGAGCCGCTGACATCGGCACCCGTGCGGAAGTGTTTCGCAGATTCCGCCTCATAATGAATGCTTGGGAAAACGATATTGGCGTTGACGGAAATTTGGCTGCTGTCGATTTTGCTCAAACCGGCCGGATTGTAGAAAATGGTTGATGCATCGGCGGCTTCGGCGGCGGCGGCGTTGGCCGTGCCTTGTGCGTTAACGGATTGTGTGCCGAAGTGGTAGCCGGAGGCTTGGACGGCGGTAGATAACAGTGCTGCGCTTAAAATAAATGCTGTTTTTTTCAGATTGAAATGAATCATTTTGATTTACCGTGAAAGTAGCGGACAAAGAAAAAGGCCGTCTGAAACGTCCTTTATTGATTTAGTATAGGCACTCAATTCTATACTACATCATTATTTTTGCCTAATCTTTTCTTTTTTTACACAAAAAAAGCAGGCTAAAACAGCCTGCTTTTCCAATTATCGGATCACTGCAATTATTTAACCTGCAACACTTCCAGCGTATTGGTCGAACCGGATTCGCGCATTTGCGAACCGCTGGTGATGATGTATTGGTCGCCGCTTTGGAGGATTTTGTGTTCTACCAGCATGGCTTCCACTTCGTTCAGCGCGGTATCGTGATCGGTACTGGTTGCCAAAATCAACGGACGCACGCCACGGTACATCGCCATGCGGCGTTGTGCTGAAACACTCGGCGTCAGGGCAAAAATCGGCAGAGTGATGTTGTGGCGGCTGACTTCGAAGGCGGTCGAACCGCTTTCAGTCAGGGCAACGATGGCTTTGGCGTGAACTGCTCGCGCCACGCTGACCGCACCGCCGGCAATCGCCAAGTTGGTGCTGACGGCTTCGGGATACTCAACCTGTTCGGCAACGCCGTTGAGCGAATCTTGTTCTTTTTCCGCAGCCGCACAAATAATCGCCATTTGGCTGACGGTTTCAAACGGATACGCGCCGACGGCGGTTTCGGCGGAACACATCACCGCATCGGTACCGTCCAATACCGCGTTGGCCACGTCACTGACTTCCGCGCGAGTCGGTACAGGGTTGGTAATCATCGATTCCATCATTTGAGTTGCGGTAATGCTGAAGCGGCGCAACTCGCGGGCGCGGCGGATCATGCGTTTTTGCAGGGCAGGTACGGCGGCATGACCGACTTCCACTGCCAAGTCGCCGCGGGCAACCATAATACCGTCGCTGGCAAGGATGATTTCGTCCAGATTTTCAATGGCTTCTACGCGCTCGATTTTGGAAACCAAACCGGGGCGTACGGCAATGCTGCCTTTCATTTCTTCTTCGACTTTGGCGCGTGCGATGTGCAAATCTTCGGCAGATTTCACAAAGCTGATGGCCAAGTAGTCGCAACCGATGGCAATTGCCGTTTTCAGGTCACGAAAGTCTTTTTCAGTCAACGCACCGGCAGACAGGCCGCCGCCGCGTTTATTGATACCTTTGTTACTTTTCAGCACATGGCTGTTTTCTACCCTTGTAATAATCTTACTTCCTTCAACCGCTTCAACGGTCAACGTCAACAGGCCGTCGTCCAGCCACAAAACATCGCCGGCAACGACGTCATTCGGCAAATCGCGGTAGTCCAGGCCAACCGCTTCGCGTGTGCCTTCGCCTTCAAGTGCGGCATCCAAAATCAAGGTTTCACCCTTATTCAGCTCGATGCTGCCGCCTGCAATTTTGCCCACGCGGATTTTAGGCCCTTGCAAGTCGGCAAGAATGGCGATTTCCTGACCCGCACGTTTCGCGGCTTCGCGTACGATACGCGCATTTTCTTCATGAAACTCCGGCGTACCGTGGCTGAAATTGAAACGGACGACATTAAGGCCACCGACACGGATCATGTCTTCCAACAATTGTACATTGTTGCTGCCCGGACCCAGTGTGGCAACAATTTTGGTATTGTGGCTGATACGGGTTAAATCACGTTGCAATTCGCTCATGTAAACGTCCTTTCCTGTTGATTTCACGTTTGATAATGAAGAAGATTGTACTCTTAATGCAATAATGTTGGCGTAAAATTACATGATTTTCTGACTTAAACTAAATTTATTTTTGCATTAACCTACTTTCCTATCGGATACAATACACTCTCACGTCGTCATTTTTGATTTTCAGACGGCCTCCCTCATACTAATAGAATACTCAACTGATCCATGAAACGTTTTTTGACTCCGCTACCCATCGGCATCGTTTTGGCTGACCTGATCTACGGTTTCGTACTTAATGTCATGCAAGGCTTAAATTTGCAACAAACCGCCTCCAATCAATCCGGTACAATTTCCGTTACGCCCGACATTGCCTTCAACAGCCTGCAAATCGTCGCCAACGGCGGCATGGTCTGCATTATCGGCTTCGGTTTGATTGTCTTGTTCCAACTCAACCGCGCCGTATTACGCCAACAAATCCTGCCCATCGGTATTTTCCGAACCCTCGGCCTGTTGGCTGTTTTGGCATTCAGCATTTCTTCTTTATGGGAATGGTTGCATGCCGCTTTGTCGCTGCTTTCCGGGCACAATGTTTTAAACTTCAGCAACCCGCGTTATCTGGTTACCGCAGCCTGTATGCCCATCATCGCTTTCTTGTGCATCTTGCGCCTGTACAATTGGTATCGCCTGCATCGGACTGTTGCCGCTGACGACACCTCCATGACCCTCTAATCAAGCTGAGACCTTTGCAAAATTCCCCAAAATCCCCTAAATTCCCACCAAGACATTTAGGGGATTTTCCATGAGTACCTTCTTTCAGCAAACTGCTCAAGCCATGATCGCCAAACACATCGACCG
>NZ_JBQCTZ010000301.1:0-2978 GCF_051963715.1 Neisseria sp. P0001.S005
GCTAAGAAATTCGATAAAGACAGCTTCAGCGGCACGCTGATTGTGGTATTGGTTGTCAGCCTGATTTGTTCCATCATCGTTGCCGGTGCGGTCGTCGGCTTGAAACCCATCCAAGAGAAACAAAAACTCCAAGACAAACAAGGCTATATCTTGAGCGTAGCCGGTTTGATGGATAAAAACACCGACATCAGCAAAACCTTTGCCGAACGTATCGAGCAACGCGTTGTCGATTTGGCAACAGGCGAATACGTGAAAGACGCGCCGAAAGACTTCAGCGCGCGCATCGCAGGCAAAGACCCTGCCCAAAGTATCCAAATCAAACCCGAAGACGATTTGGCCGGCATCAAAAGCCGTGCCAAATACACTGAGGTTTACTTGGTAAAAGGTGAAGACGGCAAAGTCAGCCAAATCATCCTGCCTATGCACGGCAACGGTTTGTGGTCTGTCATGTACGGTTTTGTCGCCATTCAACCTGACGGCAACACCATCAACGGCATTACCTACTACGACCAAGGCGAAACCCCGGGCTTGGGCGGCGAAATCGGCAATCCGTTGTGGCAACAAAAATTCGTCGGCAAAAAACTGTTTAACGAACAAGGCAAACTCGCCCTGCATGTTGGCAAAGGCGCAAGTTCGGACAAAGAACACGGCGTAGATGCCCTCTCCGGCGCATCGCTGACATCTAAAGGCGTGCAAGGTTCGTTCGCCTACTGGTTCGGCGAAAACGGCTATATCCCCTACCTGAACAAATTGAAATCAGCAGGAGCACAATAATGGCTGACATGAAACGCTTGAAATATTTGATGTTTTCACCCTTTATCGACAACAACCCGATTGCCTTGCAGGTTTTGGGAATTTGTTCGGCTTTGGCGGTTACCACCAAACTTCAGACGGCCATCGTAATGGGTATTTCCGTAGCTTTGGTAACCGGTTTTTCCAGTTTCTTCATTTCTTTGGTACGCAACTACATCCCCAACAGCATCCGTATTATCGTGCAAATGGCGATTGTTGCTTCCTTGGTAACGCTGGTTGACCAACTGCTCCAAGCCTTTGCCTATGAGCTGTCCAAGCAGCTGTCCGTATTCGTCGGCCTGATTATTACCAACTGTATCGTGATGGGCCGTGCCGAAGCATTCGCCATGAAAGAACCTCCTTTGGAGAGCTTGGTTGACGGTATCGGCAACGGCGCAGGTTACGGCATGATGTTGATCATCATCGCAACCATCCGCGAACTGATCGGCTCAGGCAAGCTCTTTGGCTACACCATTTTCCAAACCGTACAAGATGGCGGCTGGTATCAAACCAACGGCTTGTTCCTGCTCGCCCCTAGCGCGTTCTTCATCATCGGCTTCTTGGTATGGGGTCTACGCACTTGGAAACCTGAACAGGCGGAGAAATAACACATGGAACATTACTTAAGCCTCTTTGTAAAATCCGTCTTTCTGGAAAACATGGCACTTTCCTTCTTCTTGGGGATGTGTACGTTTTTGGCGGTATCTAAAAAAGTATCCACTGCATTCGGTTTGGGCGTTGCCGTAACTTTCGTACTCGGCCTGTCCGTCCCAGCCAACCAACTTGTTTACTCGCTGTTGAAAGACGGTGCGCTGGTTGAAGGCGTAGACCTGACCTTCCTGAAATTCATCACCTTCATCGGCGTGATTGCTGCTTTGGTGCAGATTTTGGAAATGTTCTTGGATAAATTCGTCCCTGCCCTCTACAACGCATTGGGTATCTACCTGCCTCTGATTACCGTAAACTGCGCGATTTTCGGTGCCGTATCGTTTATGGCGCAACGCGAATACAACTTCGGCGAGTCCGTTGTATATGGTTTTGGTGCAGGTTTGGGCTGGCTTTTGGCTATTGTCGCTTTGGCGGGCATTACCGAAAAAATGAAATATTCGGATGTCCCTAAAGGCCTCAAAGGCTTGGGCATTACCTTTATCGCTGCTGGCCTGATGGCAATGGCGTTTATGTCGTTCTCCGGCATCCAGTTATAAGAAAGGAATCGGCATGGAGATTATTTTAGGTATCGTGATGTTTACCGTCATCGTCTTGGTGTTGGCACTGATGATTCTGTTTGCCAAATCCAAGTTGGTGAGCGAAGGTGACATCACCATCAAAGTCAATAACGAAAAAGAGCTGACGATGCCTGCCGGCGGCAAACTGTTGGGTGCGCTTGCCAGCCAAGGTATCTTCGTTCCTTCCGCCTGCGGTGGCGGCGGCTCATGCGGTCAGTGCCGTGTTGTCGTGAAAAGCGGCGGCGGTGACATTCTGCCGACCGAGTTGTCCCACATCAGCAAACGCGAAGCGCGCGAAGGCTGCCGTCTGTCTTGTCAGGTCAACGTTAAAACCGACATGGACATCGAAGTACCGGAAGAAGTGTTCGGCGTGAAAAAATGGGAATGCACCGTCATCTCCAATGACAACAAAGCCACGTTCATTAAAGAACTTAAGCTTGCCATTCCTGAAGGCGAAGAAGTTCCTTTCCGCGCCGGCGGCTACATTCAAATTGAAGCCCCTCCTCATACCGTTGCCTACAAAGACTTCGACATTCCTAAGGAATATCACGAAGACTGGGACAAATACAATCTGTGGCAATACGTTTCCAAAGTGGACGAACCGATTTTGCGTGCCTACTCTATGGCTTCATACCCTGAAGAAAAAGGCATCATTATGCTGAACGTGCGTATCGCTACGCCGCCTCCACGCGTACCTGATGCGCCTCCAGGACAAATGTCGTCCTACATCTGGTCACTCAAACCCGGTGATAAAGTAACGATTTCCGGTCCGTTTGGCGAATTCTTTGCCAAAGATACCGATGCCGAAATGGTATTTATCGGCGGTGGTGCGGGTATGGCGCCGATGCGTTCCCACATTTTCGACCAGCTGAAACGTTTGAACTCCAAACGTAAGATTACCTTCTGGTATGGTGCCCGTTCTAAACGCGAGATGTTCTATGTCGAAGACTTCGACCAACT
>NZ_JBQCTZ010000302.1:0-2973 GCF_051963715.1 Neisseria sp. P0001.S005
AATGCGACCACGTCCATGTAGCCTTCGACCACCAAAATCCGTCCAGCCTCTTTTACGGCAGCACGCCCTTCATATAGTCCGTAAAGGTTTTTCCCTTTATCAAACAAAGGAGTATCGGGAGAGTTCAGGTATTTGGGTTTCGAGTCGTCCAATACGCGGCCGCCAAAGCCGATGACCTGCCCACGCGGATTACGGATAGGGAACATAATCCGATGGCGAAAGCGGTCGTAATGTTTGCCTTCATTGTCGATGACCATGCCCGTATCCACCAACGCAGTATTAGGATAGGGTTGGAACACTTGCGCCAAAGGCTGCCAACCGTCAGGCGCATAGCCTAAACCATAATGCGCGATGACTTCCGCACTCAAGCCGCGTTTGTCTAAATAAGCCTTCGCTGCCGGATTGAATTTCAACTGTTGCGCATAAAAATCCGCTGCCGCAGCCGTTGTTTCTTCCAAAGTCTGCTGTTTTTTCTTACGTTCGGCACGGATTTCGGGGTTGTCTTTCTGCCCGCGAACTTTAGGCACCGTCATGCCCACACGGTCGGCAAGAAACTGTACCGCCTCCGGAAACGACAGTCCCTGATGTTCCATCACAAAACCAATTGCCGAACCATGCGCCCCGCAACTGAAGCAATGGTAAAACTGCTTGGTCGGGCTGACCGAAAACGACGGCGTCTTTTCCTTGTGAAATGGACAACAGGCCATATAGTTCGCCCCGCCTTTTTTCAGCGGAACCTGCTCGTCGATAATATCGACAATATCGACTTTGGACAAAAGCTCGTCAATGAAATCAGATGGAATCATGGCTCGGAAGAAGAGGATGGACGGAAAACATTTCAGACGGCCTTATAAACAGACAAGGCCGTCTGAAAATGGAATTTTGGATGAAGGTTGAAATGAGTTTTGTATTATAGCAAATAGTTGTAATACATGTGTCCTATCCTTTTGAGGTAGAGTATTAATAATTGTATTTCATTCGTTATTAAGATGGATATGATGTCGCTAAAGCAAAGGCCGTCTGTAAGAATTCAGACGGCCTTTACAGTCAGCTTATTTTGCGATTCAGTTGCGCTTTCATGGTATGAATATGATAATGAATGTATATCCTCGGTTTTAGAAAGGTCGTTTCCCATGAAAACCTTTTCCCAACTGCTCAACCACCCCGATATTTCCTTTTCCCCGATTTCAGACGGCCTCAAAGTTGGCAATCCGGCGACGGGCGAGACTTTGGCGTTTGTTCGCACGACCCATTCAGACGACCTCAAGTTGCTGATTCAAAAGGCGGAGGCCGCACAAAAACTATGGGCGGCAAAAACTGCGTTGGAGCGTGCCGATGTTTTGTGGCGTTGGTATTTTCTGATAAAAGAAAACAAAGAAGAGCTGGCGCACATCATGACGATGGAACAGGGCAAAAGCCTGACCGAAGCTCGCGGCGAGATGGATTATGCGGCTTCGTTTGTGCGCTGGTTTGCCGAAGAGGCGCGGCGGATTGACGGCGATGTGCTGACAAGCGTGAAGGCGTCGCAAAAACTGGTCGTGTTGAAACAGCCCATCGGCGTTACCGCCGCGATTACGCCGTGGAACTTCCCATCTGCGATGATTGCGCGCAAGGCTGCGCCTGCTTTGGCGGTGGGCTGCGCGATGATTGTCAAACCCGCATCGCTCACTCCTCTGAGCGCGTATGCGCTGGCGCTACTGGCTTACGAAGCTGGCGTGCCGCAGGATTTGCTTCCCGTCGTCAGCGGCCGCGCTTCGGAAATCAGCCATGAATTTGCCACGAATCCGACCGTGCGCAAAATCAGCTTTACGGGTTCGACCGAAGTCGGTGCAAAAATTTTTGCTGACAGCGCGGCGGACATTAAAAAACTCAGTTTGGAACTGGGCGGCAACGCGCCGTTTATCGTGTTTGACGATGCCGATTTGGACAAAGCCGTCGAAGGCGCGCTCGCCAGCAAGTTCCGCAACAGCGGCCAGACCTGCGTCTGCACCAACCGCGTTTACGCTCAATCAGGAATTTACGAAGAATTTTGCCGTAAATTGAGTGAAAAAGTAGCCGCGCTCAAATTGGGCAACGGCTTGGATGAAGGCGTGAACCAAGGGCCGCTGATTGAGGAAAAAGCGGTGGAGAAAGTCGAGCAGCACATCGCCGACGCGCTATCCAAAGGCGCAAGCTGCCTGACCGGCGGCAAACGCAGCGCGTTGGGTGGAACGTTTTTCGAACCGACCGTTTTAAGCGGCGTAACGGCGCAAATGGCAGTGGCGCGCGAAGAAACCTTCGGGCCTTTGTGTCCCGTGTTCCGCTTTGAAACCGAAGCCGAAGTCATCGCGGCCGCCAACGATACGGAATACGGTTTGGCGGCCTACCTCTTTACCTCCGACACCGCCCGCCAGTGGCGCGTCGGCGAAGCCTTGGAATACGGCATGGTCGGCCTCAATACGGGCTTAATCAGTAATGAAGTAGCACCGTTTGGCGGCGTGAAACGCAGCGGTTTGGGACGTGAAGGCAGCAAATATGGTGCGGATGAGTATTTGGAACTGAAATATTTGTGCATTGATGTAGCGGAATAAGGCTGCACGGTAAAGGCCGTCTGAAATTTGGTTTCAGACGGCCTTTTTCAAACGCAGAAAACTTACTAATCAATCTTATATCATTATTAATTATTTGCATAAAAAACAAAAATTAAAGAACTATATTAAAAAACAAAAGTCATAGTTCTATGATTGGTATTACTTTCACAAAAAAATGGTAATGTGAATGTTTAAGAAAATTTTAGTCCTGTTTTGTGTAGCTTTTATCGGTGCATGCAGTTTCTTTGATGGGAACGGTTTGATAAATGGCTCATATTCTCAAGGGAAACGGCTTGACCCGAATTGTGATCATTATGCTGTCGGCGGTAGTGGTGGCGGTTGTACACCGTCAGGTCAATGGCATCTTAAAGATAAACAAGGACAAAGAGTGCCATTCTAGTTT
>NZ_JBQCTZ010000303.1:0-2909 GCF_051963715.1 Neisseria sp. P0001.S005
ATTAATTATTTTAACGGTTTCAAGGCCGTCTGAAAATGATTGTTTCAGACGGCCTTCTATTTGCAATTAGTCCTAAATATGACTATAATCCGCATCCAATTAGTCAATATCGAGACCAATTTATGAATCAACTTGACCAACTCGGTATGCGCATCAGCCACATAGACAGCGCATTCGACCAATGGATTAAACAGCAAAACACCAACTACAATACCTTTGCCGTTCTCTATACCTTAGCCACCGAAGGCAGCCGCACTCAAAAATACATAGGCGAAGAATGGAGCCTGCCCAAGCAAACCGTTTCCGGCACATGCAAAACGTTGGCGGAACAAGGCTTGCTGACATTTCACGAAAGCGAACAAGACAAACGCGAACGCTTATTGTCGCTGACCGAACAAGGCAAGGAATCCGCCGCACCATTGGTGCAAAACATGCAGGAATTCAGCAAACGAATTTTTACCGCCTTCGGTGAAAAACGTGCAGCCCGACTGTTTGCTGATTTGGACGCGTTGGCCGAATTAATGGCGCAAACCCTCAATACTAAATAAGGAGGGCAGCCATGTGGAAAATGTTGAAACACATCGGTCAAACACACCACCGCAAACTCATCACAACCTTCTCTCTCGTCGGCTTGGATAATCTGCTCTTGCTGGTATATCCCGTGTTTGGCGGCTGGGCGATTAATGCCGTTATGGAAGGCAACGTCTGGCAGGCAATGTTGTATGGTGTGGTGGTTTTATTAATGTGGATAATCGGAGCCGCCCGCCGAGCAGACGATACGCGTACGTTTACCAAAATCTATACCGAAATCGCCGTCCCGGTCGTTTTGGAACAGCGCAAACGAGAAGTACCGCATTCCGCCATTACCGCACGCGTTGCCCTATCGCGTGAGTTTGTCAGTTTTTTTGAAGAACACCTGCCCATCGCTGCTACTTCGCTGGTTTCCATCTTCGGTGCATGTATGATGTTGCTGATATTGGAATTTTGGGTGGGCGTATTGGCTGTCGCGATACTTGCCCTGTTTTTATGGTTGCTGCCGCGTTTTGCCGCCATCAGCGAAAACCTATATTTCCGTTTAAACAACCGGCTTGAACGCGACAACCACCTTATCAGTGACGGCAACGAGCATCAGCTCTACCGCCACTATGGCTGGGTTGCCAAACTACGCGTGCTGATTTCCAACCGTGAAGCCTTAGGCTATCTCAGTATCGGCATGGCGATGAGCGTATTGTTCGGCTTCGCCTTTATACACATGACGCTTAAAGGCTATGGCAGCGCCGGCCATATCTATTCCGTCAGCACTTATTTATGGATGTTTGCAATGAGCTTGGACGATGTACCGAGCTTGATCGAACAATACTCCAATCTAAAAGATATCGGACAACGCGTTGAACTCTCGGAAGAAAACAATCTTTTCAAGGCCGTCTGAAACCTTAACACACTATCAGGACATATTATGAGTTAGTTTTATTTAATCTTAGCCGGGATGATGGAAATCGGCTGGCCATTGGGTTTAAAGCTGGCACCACAGGAAGGCTACCGCTGGCATGGCTTTGCCGCCGCGCTTGCCTGCATCGTCGGCAGCGGATACCTCCTTTACCTTGCCCAAAAAAGTATTCCGATGGGTATAGCCTACGCCGTCTGGACAGGCATAGGCGCGGCAGGGGCATTTTTGGTAGGCGTTGTATTTTTCAACGATGCCGCCAACTTCGGCCGCTGACTCGGCGCATTTCTCATCATCTCCGGCGTCGTAGTGATGAAACTCTCCAGCGGAAACTGAAAATCTCGTTTCTATTAAATCTAAGGCCGTCTGAACGAGCATGTTCAGACGGCCTAATACCTTCCCGAATATAACGAAATCATCTTAAATTAAAACCAAGCATTCTTTCCTTTTTTCAGACGGCCTGTTTAAAGAGCCTGCTCGGATTGTTATCAATTCACCCGGTTTTGCATTATAATTGTGCAAATTTGACTCACTCGAAAGAAAATAAATTGGAAGGATTACAACAACTTGTAGATTTATTAGTGGGTTTTGTCGATTGGATATTGAAATTACTGGCATTCTTGTTTTAAACTACGTTCCATTCTTTTATACATTAAAGACGTATTTTCATCATGCAAACCGCGCAACGCTCTGCTACTTTCTTCTATTGGTACCACACAAACGTGCGGTACTTTTTTGCGCTTGTCTGAAACAGACCAAGTTGAAAATACGCAAATTAGAGCCGCCTCATTTGAGCGGCTTTTTTTATACCCATCATGGCCGCTTAAATCCACCCATTTTTAAGAAATAAGGAATACAGCCATGACTGCCTCAACTAAAATCCACAGCCAAACCCAAATGTTACACACCTGCCGCATGGTCGTTGACAGCAACAGCCACCACAGCATGCTCAACATGCACACTTTGCCTGATTCGCCTGACAGCCTCATCAGCGAAGCCCTGATTCCGCAAGTGCGCACCATCGCGACTTTGATTGCCGCAGAGCGCCACGACTTCAATCAAAGCAGCCCTAACGTTTTTACTGATGAAGCGGATTTCTTCGCAGCACGCATTTTGGTTCTAGGCGTACGCCGTTTCCATTTGGATATTACCCTGCTGCCTATGCTCAAAACCGCCAACAAACGCGCCGAAGCTTTCGCCAAACGTCATCACATGCCCTTCTCTCCCGCTGAAATGCAAATGTCTCTGCACACCCGCCGCCCTGCCAACCTGTTGATTATCGAAACCGAACACGAAATGCCTGCACTGGGCAATCTGGCTGCCAACAGCCGTGCATTTGCAGCGCAACTTTCCAATATTATTTTGTAAAACCACTTGAAAAACAGGGGAATGGTTTAATATTAGGCAAACACACTCCGCCGAAATCTCGGCAAAGACAAACCTCTCTCAGGAAAAACAATGAAAA
>NZ_JBQCTZ010000304.1:0-2907 GCF_051963715.1 Neisseria sp. P0001.S005
TTTCGGACACGGAAGTGATAATGCCCATGACGAGGCAGCCTATCTGATTTTGCACACTTTGAACCTGCCTTTGGATATGTTGGAGCCTTATTTGGATGCCAAATTGTTGCAAAGTGAGAAGGAGGAAGTGTTGTCCATTATCGAACGCCGCGCAGTTGAGCATATTCCTGCCGCGTATCTGACGCATCAGGCATGGCAGGGCGAGTTTGATTTTTATGTCGATGAGCGCGTTATCGTGCCTCGTTCTTTCATTTACGAATTGCTGGGCGACGGTATCCGTCCTTGGATTGAACACGATGAGTTGGTGCATCGAGCTTTGGATTTGTGTACCGGTAGCGGCTGTTTGGCCATTCAAATGGCGCACCACTATCCCGATGCACAAATCGATGCCGTTGATTTAAGCTTGGATGCGCTGGAAGTCGCCGCCATCAATATCGAAGATTATGGCTTAGAAGACCGCATCAGCTTGGTGCATACCGATTTGTTTGAAGGTTTGGATGAAACCTATGACTTAATTGTTTCCAATCCGCCTTATGTTGATGCAGAATCTGTGGAAGCGTTGCCTGATGAATACCTACATGAGCCGGAATTGGCTTTGGGTAGTGGAGAAGATGGTTTGGATGCTACACGCCAAATCATTTTGCAGGCTGCGAAATATTTGAATCCGAAAGGTGTATTGTTGGTTGAAATCGGTCACAACCGTGAAGTATTGGAAGCGGCTTATCCCGAATTACCGTTTACTTGGTTGGAAACCAGTGGTGGCGATGGGTTTGTATTCTTGTTGACCCGCGAGCAATTATTGAGTGAAGAGTAGTTTATTTTGATGTAAATAAAACAAAGGCCGTCTGAAAAAAGTTTCAGACGGCCTTTGTTTTGTAAAATTTTTAATATTTTAAGAAAATACAAATTCCTATGGTATGCCGAATATGAAATCCAAGCAGGCTTTGAAACTATGGCTTATAATATTTGCCATAGTTTCTAATGTCAGTGGATTTTTATTGCTGACTTTTTGTAGAACATATACTGCCAAACTCCATATTATGAATAATTATTTAAAATCAGGCCTGTTGGCTGCTGCCTTGTTCAGTATGCCCGTTGCCGCCTTTGCCCAGCAACATACCGTTTATTTCAATCAAAACGGTAAACTGACGGCGACCATGCCTTCGGTTGCTTATGTCCGCCAATACAAGATTGAGGCAGGTAAGGCGCAGGTGCAGGATTTTTACTATCCATCGATGAAAAAATATTCTGATCCTTATGAAGTACCTGCTGGTCAGATTAAGGTTTTTGTGCCGGCGTTGGATAATGGCACATTAACCCTGTGGCATTTCAACGGTCAGAAAAAGATGGTTGGCAGCTATCGCAACGGCAAACCGCATGGCGAATGGGTCAACTGGTATCCAAACGGCAAAAAATCTGCGGTAATGCCTTATCAAAATGGCTTGAGTGAGGGCGTGGGTTCCCGCTATTACCGAAATGGTGTGAAAGAAAGCGAAATTCAGTTTAAGCACGATAAAGCCAATGGTCATTGGAAACAGTGGTATTCAGACGGCAGCCCGAAAACCGAAATGATGATGAGCAATGACAAACCGACGGAGATTATCAGTTGGGATGAAAATGGCCGCATCGTGTCTGAATTGAGTATTCGCAACGGTAAACGTAGCGGCATTATTTTGGATTGGTACGATGATGGTGCGAAGAAATCCGAGTTAGTTTATAAAGACGACCAGTTGGTGAAAAAAACTTTCTGGGATACGGACGGATACGTCCTTGAATAATTTTGATCATAAAAAACCGCAGGCTGATCAGCTTGCGGTTTTTTTATTACATACAGCCTTTGTTTTGGCACAGGGTAAATAATGGCGCGCCGCTTTCACGGATTTTTTTGCCGCCGTCCAAGTCGGTAAATTCCAAAATGGCAGCCGCTTCGATTACTTCGCCACCTAATTTGCGGATCAGCTCAACACCTGCCAGCATTGTGCCACCAGTTGCCACCAAATCATCTACCAGCAAAACGCGTGCGCCCGGCTTGATGGCGTCGGTATGGATTTCTACCGTTGCTTCGCCATATTCCAAAGCGTAACTTTGGGAAACCGTATCAAACGGCAGTTTGCCTTTTTTACGAATGGGAACGAAGCCGACATTTAGCTGATAGGCTAAAGCCGCACCAATGATAAAACCGCGTGCGTCCAAGCCTGCTACAACGTCAACTTTTTGTCCCATATAGCGGTAAACCAGCAAATCAACCAGCAGGCGGAAATATTCTGCGCTTTGCAAAACGGGAGTAATGTCATGAAACAAAATCCCTTTTTGCGGCCAGTTTTCAATTTTACGGATTTTGTCCGCCAAAGCCTCTACGCCCATTACTTCAGGATGAATCAACATCTCGACATTCCGAAATCAAAAAGTTTTTAACACGATATTGTAGCGGTCATATGCGGACTTGCCAAATTAATCGATACAATAGCCAAATTTTGCAACATGCCGTCTGAAATTCCGAGAAATATTGTGTTGTGTTATAATTTACAGATACATACCATCGGCTGAACCACCATGCAAAATCATAAAAAAGGCAATATTTACATCATTTCTGCCGCTTCCGGCACAGGTAAAACGACCTTGGTGTCGCGCCTGTTGAAAAATCATGACGATATCCGTGTTTCCATTTCTCATACTACACGCCAGCCGCGTGAAGGTGAGGCACATGGTATGCATTATCACTTTGTTCCCAAAGAAGAATTTGAATCGCTGATTGAGCAAAGAGCCTTTTTGGAACACGCCAATGTGTTCGGCAATTATTACGGCACCAGCATCGCCGGCGTGAATTCGTTGAGCGAAGAGGGCTATGACGTAATTTTGGAAATTGATGTGCAAGGTGCGGCGCAAGTGCGTAAATCGTTGCCTGAA
>NZ_JBQCTZ010000305.1:0-2859 GCF_051963715.1 Neisseria sp. P0001.S005
CTGGTTGCCAAACGCAAATCGTCCGAACTCTTCATGATCAATGTTTTGCTGGTTACTTTGGGCGTGGCCTATCTGACAGAGCTTGAAGGCCTGTCTATGGCATTGGGCGCATTCGTCGCCGGCATGTTGCTTTCCGAAACCGAATACCGCATTCAGGTAGAAGACGACATCCGTCCATTCCGCGATATCCTGCTGGGCTTCTTCTTCATTACCGTCGGCATGAAGCTGGATATTCAGGCACTGATCGGCAACTGGCAGCAAATCCTGATTTTGTTGGCAATCTTGTTGGTCTTGAAAGCACTGGTCGTCTTCATCATCGCTTTACGCATGAAAAACCCTGTGGGCGACAGCCTCAAAAGTGCGCTTTATTTGGCACAAGGCGGCGAGTTCGGCTTCGTGATGCTGGCCATTTCCAGCAAAATCAATATGGTTTCGCCCGAATTGGAACAAGCAGCCACTGCAGCCGTCTTGCTCTCCATGATTGCCGCGCCATTCATTTTGGGCAGCAGCGATGCCATCGTCAGTCGCTTCGTTAAATCCGACTGGGACATGAAAGCCTTGGACTTACACTCTATGCTGGTGGAAACCATGAGCAAATCCGAACACGTCCTGATTATCGGTTTCGGACGCGGCGGTCAATCGGTTGCCCGTGTATTGGCGCAAGAAGGCATCCCCTACTTTGCCCTTGACTTGGACATTGCCCGCGTACAAGTGGCACGCAACGCAGGCGAACCGGTTTCCTTTGGCGATGCCAAACGCCGCGAAGTCTTGGAAGCCGCCGGCTTGGGACGCGCCAAAATGGTGGTCATCACGCTGAACAATATGCACGAAACCCAACATGTTCTCGGCAACATTATGTCCATGCATCCGAGCATGCCGGTTTATGTTCGCGCCACCAATGACGATTACGTTAAAACCTTTACCGAAATGGGTGCGGAAGAAACTGTCTCCGATACCAAAGAAACCAGCTTGGTACTGGCAAGCTATGCCATGTTGGGCCACGGCCTCTCCTACAACCATGTTTATCAAACCATAACCCACATCCGTCACAGCCGCTATGCATCTTTACAAGACTTATTTGTCGGCAGTGATGATGACAGCTTCTCCGACGAGGACAGCAAGGCCGTCTGCCGCCATGCCTTCCCATTGCAAGGCAAGGCACACGCCATCGGTAAAACCATCCGTGAATTGCCATTGGCAGCGCATTATCTGAAACTATTGTTTATCCGCCGCAATACTGGAAAAATCCAGGACCTTGACCCTGATTTTGTTCTGGAACCCGGCGACATTTTGGTTGTCGCAGGCAAGCAGGAAGAAATTATTTCCTTTGAAAACTGGTGCTTGCAGGGAGATATCTAATTATTGGCAAATAAATCTTGCGCGCATCAGGATTTTTTGGTTTAATAGCGTCTTCGCAATTTTTCGCATGGGTGATTAGCTCAGTTGGTAGAGCGTCTGCCTTACAAGCAGAATGTCGGCGGTTCGACTCCGTCATCACCCACCAAGTTTCTTTTTCATTGTCTTTGACAGTGGATGCGCGGTGGTAGCTCAGTTGGTTAGAGTACCGGCCTGTCACGCCGGGGGTCGCGGGTTCGAGCCCCGTCCGCCGCGCCATTATTTAGAAATGCTGATTCCTCAGTATCTCCCTTTTTCGGGTGATTAGCTCAGTTGGTAGAGCGTCTGCCTTACAAGCAGAATGTCGGCGGTTCGACTCCGTCATCACCCACCACTTTCCTTTTCATTGTCTCTGGCAATGGATGCGCGGTGGTAGCTCAGTTGGTTAGAGTACCGGCCTGTCACGCCGGGGGTCGCGGGTTCGAGCCCCGTCCGCCGCGCCATCAAGTTAAAAATAAAAAATACCGGTTTTTACCGGTATTTTTTTCGTCTATACCCTATCCTTTTTATAAAAAATCGAGCTTTTTAAATAGTATAAACAGGACAGCACAATAAAGCAGACATATGGTTTAAATCCTGAAAGACCATATATTTCAAGCTGATTCACACCAAACGCTTATTCATCAAATCCCTAGATCATCTTCCAAAATAGACATAGATACTTACCTCCCCTTCTTACACAAAGGCCGTCTGAAAACGTCAATACATTTTCAGACGGCCTTTTTTAGCTTATCAAGCCTGATACCTAATCATGCAGGAAGCCTTAGCATCAATCCAATGATCTCCGCCCGGCTGAACAATTTTAGACACCAGCTTATCCAAGTCGCGTAAATAATCGGTTGATTTTTGGCTGTTGATAATCACGACAACCAGCAACGGCTTTTCGCCCAACCAATACCCTGCCAATGCGCGGACATCTTTAAGCGTACCGGTTTTGAGGCGCAGGTTTTCACCGGGCTGTTTCAAGCGTGTTTTAAGCGTACCGTCTTTACCGGCAATCGGCAGCGTACTGATAAACTCGTTTTTAAACGGGCTGAAGTAGGCTTTTTCCAACATTTGCGCCATCATGCGCGCATTGAGTCGTTCGACGCGAGACAGGCCTGAGCCGTTTTCCAACACCAGCCCTTCCGTATTGATACCTGCAACCGCCAGCTCGCTTTTTACAATAGAGGCAGCCTTGGCCTGCGCCAGCTTGTAATCAGACATGTTTCCGGCAAATTTAAGGAAAACCGAACGGGCAATCAGATTATTGGAATGCTTGTTCATATCGGTGAGGATATCGGTAAGCGGTTTGGATTGATGGCTTGCCAACACATGCGCATCATGAGGCGCGACACCTGTCGTCAGGCCGTCTGAAACCGTACCGCCTTGTTGACGCCATTGGTTCACAAAACTTTTGCCGACATATTCTTTCATGCTGTACATATTCAGATACAGCTCTTTGCCCAAGCAGCTTTCCGGCAG
>NZ_JBQCTZ010000306.1:0-2840 GCF_051963715.1 Neisseria sp. P0001.S005
ATTTGGTCTTCAACCAGAGTCCGCACGTCAAGCTCTTTTTCGAGCAGCATGCCTTCCAATTCTTCATCGGCAAGCATAGCTTCGTCCAAACTCTCTTCATCGGCAAACAGGACGATACGGCTGGTTTCATCGAGCAGAAACGGCATGGGCGTAATGCAACGCTGGCAAATCAGGGGCATGTCGGCTTTGACGTTTAAATCGAGAAACAGACGTTGCAGCCGGTCGCGACCGCCTTGCAGCGTAAACGACACGCGTGTCTGTTTGTCGGCCGGATAATCGTGCGAACTGACTCGTTCATCCAATTCTTCGAGCAGGAAGCTGTCTTGCAGATTCTGCCCTTCGGCGGCGAAAACTTCTGGGTCAATCAAATTAGGGTATGACATAAACGGAGTATGATATAATTTCGACGGTCTAACGTCAATGTTTTTAAGTAAAAATATGGAAGTAAAACTGCCTTTGGTTTTAGGGTCGAGTTCGGTTTTCCGCTGCGGACAGCTTCGCCGTTTGGGTGTCGATTTTCAGACGGCATCGCCTGATTTTGACGAAACGCCTATTGTGGGCGAGCATGCGGGCGAAACGGCGCTGCGTTTGGCGGAAGGCAAAGCCCGTTCATTGGCGGCAATTTTCCCTGCCGCGCTGATTATCGGTGCAGACCAAGTCGCATGGTGCGAAGGACGGCAGTTGGGCAAGCCGATGAACGTCGCAAATGCACAACAGATGCTGGCGGACTTAAGCGGAAAACGGATTGAATTTTACAGTGCAATCGTGCTTTTGAATACTGCTACGGGCAAGGTTCAGCATCATGTCGATCATACGGTGGTTGCCATGCGACAGTTGACGCAGGAGCAAATCAGCCGATATTTGGAACGCGAGCCGGATGCGGTTTATTGTGCCGGTGCGGCGAAGAGCGAGGGTTTGGGCGCTGCTTTGTTGGAGCGGATTGAAAGTACGGACCCGAATGCTTTGATCGGCCTTCCGATTTTCCGTCTGATTGATTTTTTGAAAAACGAAGGTGTGGAAGTTTTATAGTTTGAGGCCGTCTGAATGTGTTCAGACGGCCTGAGATTTTTTGGAGTTGCAAGAATGAAACCGATTTTGTATTTGATTCCTACCCCTTTGGGTGCGCCTGATACGCCATGCCTGTTGCCGCATGAACAACAGGCGATTGTCGGGCTGACGGATTTTGTCGTAGAAGCGGAAAAAACGGCGCGTGCGCATTTGAAACATTTGGGCGTGACTACGCCTATCCGTGAGCTGAATCTGCAAACGCTGAATGAACATACGGATTTGAAGACTTTGCCGGAATTGCTGAAGCCTTTGCAAGAAGGGCGCAGTATGGGCATTGTCAGTGAGGCAGGTTGTCCGGCTGTTGCCGATCCGGGTGCGAATTTGGTGGCATTGGCGCATAAACACGGGTTTGAAGTACGGCCTTTGGTTGGGCCGTCTAGTTTGCTGCTGGCGCTGATGGCTTCGGGTGCGAATGGGCAAAACTTTGCATTTAAGGGTTATCTGCCGTCTGAAAAAAATGAGCGAATTCAGAGTTTGAAGGCTTTGGAGCAACGTTCGCGCCAGCAGAATGAAACGCAGCTGTTTATCGAAACGCCGTATCGCAACGATGCGTTGTTGGCTGATGCGGTGGAAAACCTGCATCCTGAAACGCGCTTATGTGTGGCTACGGACTTGACCTTGCCGACACAGGAAATCATCAGCCAGACGATTGCGCAGTGGCGAAAAAGAAAAGAAATGCCGAATTTGAAAAAACGCCCGACAATTTTTGTGTTGCATGCCGCTTAAAACTGGATTGGGTTCAATCTTAAACTGTATTTGTTTGAGGAAATAAAAAAAGGCCGTCTGAACAACAGACGGCCTTTGTGTTGCCTAAACCTTCATCAAGAAATGACTTCGCCTTGGGCGCGTTGTTTTTCGATGCTGCGGTTGATGTGCCATTGTTGGGCGATGGTCAAGAGGTTGTTGACTACCCAGTACAGAACCAAGCCGGCAGGGAAGAAGAAGAACATGATGGAGAAAACCAAAGGCATGATTTTCATCATTTTCGCCTGCATTGGGTCGGTTGACGGCGGATTCAGATAAGTTTGTGCAAACATGGTTACCGCCATAATCAAAGGCAGGATGTAGAAAGGATCCGGACGGCTCAAGTCGGTAATCCAACCCAACCAAGGCGCTTGGCGCAATTCTACGGAGGCGAACAATGCCCAGTACAGACCGATGAAGACGGGGATTTGCAACAGCATAGGCAGACAGCCGCCCAGCGGATTGATTTTCTCGTCTTTATAAAGCTGCATCATGGCTTGTTGTTGCGCCATGCGGTCATCACCGTATTTCTCTTTAATGGCTTGCAATTTAGGTGCGGCAGCACGCATTTTTGCCATAGAGCGGTAAGAGGCGTTGGTCAATGGATACAGTACGGCTTTGACGATGATGGTCAAAACGATGATTGCCCAGCCCCAGTTGCCGATGATGTTGTGCAGTTGGTTCAAGAGCCAGAAGAGGGGAGAGGCGAACCAGTGTACTTTGCCGTAGTCTTTGGCCAGTTGCAGTTTGTCGGCGATATTGGCGATAACGGAAGTGGTTTGCGGGCCGGCATACAGGTTGATGGCGGTTTCGGCTTTTGCGCCGGCTTGGATCACGGCTAAAGGCACGCTGACGCTTGCACTGTACAGGTTGTCATTGCGGCGTTTGATGTCGATACGGCAGTCGCCAGCGGCGCAAACGCTTTGTCCGCCTTTAGGTTGGAGAATCCAGGTGGACATGAAGTGGTGTTCAATCATGCCGAGCCAGCCGGTCGGGGTTTTGCGGATGTATTCGGCTTCGGATTTGCC
>NZ_JBQCTZ010000307.1:0-2745 GCF_051963715.1 Neisseria sp. P0001.S005
AATTCTTTGATTATTATACCCGATACGCCTCTTTTTCTTCAAAAATCATTTGAAAAATAACAACAGGCCGTCTGAAACCAAGTATTTCGGTTTCAGACGGCCTGCATATTTTGTATATCAATACAACAATTTCTTGCGGGGCTTTTGTTCGCCACCGGATTTAATTTCCGACAAGTTGAAATTCAGTATGCTCAAATCCAAGACGCTTTCAGAAGTGCATTGATCACCAAAAGCATTTTCATAAGTGGCTTTCAGTTTCAACACGCCGCCAAATGTCTGGTCCGGCAATTCGGCAGCCAGCGCCAACATGCTTGCAAACACGCCGCCATACAATTCGCCCGATGCCAGCATATCCACACCGCCGGAAAACATCTCCAAGCGCATAACCGCATCGGCAACCAGCTTGCTCGGCAAGTGATCCGGCAAAGCCTCAGCCTCAAAACGCACATTCTTCGCCAAGCCCTTACCGCTATTGCGGACAACCAAAACCAATAAATCCGTTTGACCGTCAGAACGCTGCAACGTCGCATGCAAAACAGGGTGAATGCTTTCTTTTTGAATCAGCTGCTCACGGTGCAACATCTTGCTTTTTGCTTTGGAGCGCGCAGAGACGACAGCCCAAATCAACCAAACCAATGCAACGGCAGAAATGGCAGTGACCAAAAGGGGAAGGTTGGTCAAATAGGCTTGCTGATTAAACCAAACTTGTGCGGCTAAAAATCCGGCAAAGAAAATCAAGACGTATAAAATTGGGGCAAACCGGCTTTGTATGGATGAGTGCATGAGTTTTCCTACATTTCGTATCATGTTATTAAAAAATAATGCCTTTCGGGCGAATAATGTCATCAACCCGGAAGGCATTATTTTAACGTAATTTTAACGCAATTTGCTTAATATCTTGCTTTTTATGAAACTAATGTATCAAGCAGACAACTCAAACCACACAGCCGTGTTTTCAGACGGCCTGAGATTTTTATCAGGCTTCGGCAACCGAATCACGCGAGAAGGTTTTTTCGCAATAATGACATTTCAAACGCGTCTGACCATTATGTGAACGGACATAAAAACGGCTAATGACCGGCTCTCCATGACTGGCACAATTGGTATTCGGGCAGCGGAATACTTCCGAAATTTCGTCCGGCAATGACAAATGCTGTTTGTCAATCACTTTAAACTGATCAATTTTGTTTACCACTGCTTCAGGGGCAAATAAAGCCAAACGGTTGGCCGCATTGGCATCCAACCATACGCCGCTGACTTTGATAATGTCTTTGCTTCCCTGCGTTTTGCTGGGCAAATTAAAGCCGACCGTAACCGCACTGCCATAATGCAGCAACTTAAACTGCCTTAAAATGGCCAAGCCTTTACCGGCAGGAATATGGTCAATCACCGTACCTTGTTCAATCGCTTCAACGCTGAGTTTTGAGTTTTCCATCTTTCTCTCCTTAAACTTCTTCGTTCAATACCAAAGACAAAATCGCCATCCGTGCATACACGCCGTTGGTTGCCTGTTCAAAATAATAGGCATGAGGTGTTTTATCCACATTCGGATGAATTTCATCTACCCTCGGTAAAGGATGCAAGACGCGCAAATTGGGTTTGGCGTTTGCCAACATCGGCTCATCAAGATTGAATTTACCCTGAATTTTGGCAAATTCCTGCTCATCAAAACGTTCGCGCTGAACGCGGGTCATGTACAAAATATCCGCCCATTCGACCGCTTCTTGCAAGCTGGACAAGACTTGATAAGGGCAACCGACCTCTTCCAGCTCTTCAGCAATATAGTCCGGCATCGCCAAGCTGGGAGGAGAAACAAATGCAAACTCACAACCCCAACGCTTCAGTGCCTGACACAATGAGTGTACCGTACGGCCATATTTCAAATCACCGGCCATCGCAATCTTCAAATTGCTCAAACTACCCTGTGTTTCATAAATCGTTACCAAATCCAACAGCGTCTGGCTCGGATGTTGGTTGGTACCATCGCCGGCATTAATCACAGGTACGCTCGAAAATTCAGCCGCCACACGGGCCGCACCGTCTTTCGGGTGTCGCTGAATAATCGCATCCGTATAGCTGGAAATAATCCTCGCAGTATCTGCAAGCGTTTCACCCTTTTTCGCACTGGTGTTCGCACCATCGGAAAAACCGATAACTTTCCCACCCAAACGCTGTACCGCCGTTTCAAAAGACAAACGCGTACGGGTGGACGGTTCAAAAAAGCACGATCCAATCAATTTACCTTCAAGCAAATCTTCACGAGGCTGCTTTTTCAACTTCAAGGCCGTCTGAAGCAGTAATTCGAGCTGCTCCGTCGTCAAATCTGAAATTGAAATAATATGTTGCCGATAAAGCGGATTAGGCATGACCATTCCTTCCCATAAAAAAGCCCGCAACAGGCGGGCGTTTCAAGCAAACCGATTTCATCCTTGCCCGACATCATCCTCGTCGGACAATCACAACCATGTTTCTACCACACCTATGAAATCTTCCGCATTATCGCATATTTAACAGACGGCTGCTTCTTTCAAGTTTTCAGACGGCCTGATACCTCTGCAAAATAACTCACTGTACTCAACGGCTGAGATCCAAGACAGGGATTCGGCTGTTTTCAGTTATTACCCAATAGAAGCCCCCCATTAGCCTAAGCTCTCATTCCCGGTCCCATACAAAGCCGCCCGTCAACCCGAACCGGCAAACGGTTCGGCATCGGGGCGGCGTATACGGCAGTTAACCGTCAGACTT
>NZ_JBQCTZ010000308.1:0-2679 GCF_051963715.1 Neisseria sp. P0001.S005
GAGTCCCTTTTTAATTGATTAGTTCATCCAAAGTTAAGTTATTTTTGATTTTTATAGCAAAATAAAAATGGTTTTATCTTGTATTGTTTTCCTTTTTGGCGTGACAGAGTTAATCCCGCGAAGCCAAAAAGGAGGGGAATTCTAATACAATATGTTTTTAGCATTCCTAATTTAACTAAATTTACAAAATATACAAAATAAATATCTATAAATGTTTTTAACTTCATCGAAAAATCAATAAAATTTGATATTTCCAATATGTATTTTTACAACATAATTGCGCATTATATACCGATTATCCTAAAATACTACCGTTTATTTGAAAAATTTAGTATTTTATTATTGCTTTCACCATCTAAAAACCAATAAAAAAAGGCCGTCTGAAAAAATATTTCAGACGGCCTTTTTTATTGAATGCGTTCTATTTAACAAACTTCGACCAACCAGCCGTGTTTATCTTCTGTCAAACCATATTGAATGTCGGTAATCGCCTTACGGATTGCGTAACCGCGCTCTTGGCTCTTCACTTCGATTTCTTTGCCATCAATCACGAAAGAAGTTACCGGAGAAATGACCGCAGCCGTACCGGTCAGAATTGCCTCTGCGCCATTTTCCACAGCTGCTTTCAGCTCATCAACGGTAAAGTTGCGCTCGGTAATGGTGTAGCCCAAATCTTTGGCAACAGTCAGCACGGAATCACGGGTAACGCCGTGCAGGAATTCATCTGTCAACGGTTTGGTAATGATTTCATCGCCGTTAATCAGGATAAAGTTAGACGCACCGGTTTCCTGAACGTCGCCATTCGGACAGAACAACACTTGGTTTGCGCCATATTCGGCTTTGGCTTTCAACACCCAAGGCATGGCGGAAGCGTAGTTGCCGCCACATTTCACACGGCCCATATGTGGGGCGCAACGGATATGTTCGGTTTCCACCAAGATTTTAACGGGCGAACCAGCTTTGAAATAGTCGCCGACAGGAGAAGCCAGAATGTACAGCAAAGCCGTTTCAGAAGGAGAACCGGCTTTACCAATCACAGGATCGGTACCGATCAAAGTCGGACGCAGGTACAACGCCGCTGGCGCATCAGGAATTTCTTCGGCAGAGCGTTTGACCAATTCAATCAAAGCATCCAAATAAGCCTCAGTTTCAGGGCGCGGCAGGTGCAAAATATCCGCACTTTGTTGCATGCGCGCGATATTGGCACTCGGGCGGAACATCACGATTTTGCCGTTTGCCTGACGAAATGCCTTCAAACCCTCAAAACATTCGCTGCCGTAATGCAAGGCATGCGCGCCGGGGGCGATTGTCAGGTCTTTGGAAGATTGCCACTCTACCGGCTGCCATTTACCTTCACGATAAGCGATAACGGGCATTTCAGCGTGAAAAACGCTGCCGAATACGGCTGGAACTGGTCTGCTCATGATGATTGCCTTTCTTATTCTGATGTGCAAAATAAATTAATTAAAGACTGAACAATACGCCTTTCAATATAGGTTTGACAAGTACCCGTCAGCATAAAGACACTGTCCCCCTGCCGTCTGAAACATGCCGTCCTATCCGAAATCCGGCAAATCGTTTAAACTGATACCATTTTTCAGACGGCCTGCCCCAACCGCAGCCAACCCGGAGTAACCCATGAAACTCATCTCTACCATCATCAAAATCCTGATTCTTCTTGTTTTCCTCCTGCTGGCCATCACCAATACCCACACTGTATCCTTCTTCTACCTGCCCGGCCAAAACATCAATCTGCCGCTGATTGTCGTACTTTTCGGTGCATTTATTATCGGTATCGTGTTCGGTATGTTTGCCCTCTTCGGCCGTCTGCTGTCCCTGCGCAGCGAAAACAACCGTCTGCGCGCCGAAGTGAAAAAACATGCCCACCTTTCCGAAAAAGACCTGACTCCGGTCAAAACCGAAACACCGGCAACGACTTCCGAAGCCACTCCCAAAGCGTAACGCCACCAATCAATAAAGGAATACCATGGACAACGAATTGTGGGTCATCTTACTGCCCATCGTCCTCCTCCCCGTTTTCTTCGCTATGGGCTGGTTTGCCGCGCGCGTTGATATGAAGACCGTCCTGAAACAGGCCAAAAGCATACCGGCAGGCTTTTACAAAAGCCTTGATGCCCTCGTTGACCGCAACAGCGGCCGCGCCGCGCGTGAATTGGCGGAAGTGATTGACCAACAGCCGCAGTCATACGACTTAAACCTGACCCTAGGCAAGCTCTACCGTCAGCGCGGCGAAAACGACAAAGCCATCAATATGCACCGCGCCCTGCTCGATTCGCCCGACACAGTCAACGAAAAACGCGCGCGCGTGCTTTTTGAACTGGCGCAAAACTACCAAAGCGCAGGCTTGGTGGATCGTGCCGAACAAATCTTCCTCGGCTTGCAGGAAGGCGATATGGCACGCGAAGCCCGCCAACACCTTTTGAGCATCTACCAACAAGACCGCGACTGGGAAAAAGCCATCGAAATGGCGCAGCTCTTGAGCCATGACGAACAAACCTACCAGTTTGAAATCGCCCAGTTTTATTGCGAAATCGCCCAAGCCGCGCTGTTCAAATCCAACTTCGACACCGCACGCTACAACATCGGCAAAGCACTCGAAGCCAACAAAAAATGTACGCGCGCCAACATCATTCTCGGCGACATTGAATACCGTCAGGG
>NZ_JBQCTZ010000309.1:0-2672 GCF_051963715.1 Neisseria sp. P0001.S005
TATTTGCGTGCGCCTGCGGATGCTTGAACGATAACGGGGGCGTTGACTTGGTCGGCCGCCTCCATGATGGCGCGCATCTGTTCGAGGTTGTTAACGTTGAATGCGGGCAGACCGTAGCTGTTTTCGGCTGCATGGTCCAATAATTGGCGCATGGATACGAGTGCCATGAGGAGCTCCTGAGGTAGTGAAGGGTAAATTTATTCGATAAATTATAATGTTTTTTGAAATGAAAAACTACAAGCTGTTACATTGTTTTTATATATTAACGAACAGGGTCTCGGTTTATAATGGCAGAGTATTGAAAACGGGTGTGCAAAATGGATAGGATTTTGGTGGCCGAGTGTGATAAGCCTTTGTTTCAGACGGCCTTGACGGTGCAGGTGGGCGATGTGAACTATGGCGGCAATCTGGCGAATGATGCGGTGTTGCGTTTGTGCCATGAAGTGCGGATGCGTTGGCTGGCGAAGCTGGGTTGGAGTGAAATGGATGCAGGAGGGGCAGGCCTGATTATGGCGGATGTGGCGGTGCAGTATTTGGCGCAAGGTCATCATGGCGATGAACTGTCGGTAGAAATGGGTGCGGCAGGCGTGGCCGGTGTGGGCTTTTCTTTGCTGTACCGTATCTGCAGGATTTCAGATGGCCTTGTGCTGGCGAAAGTGCAGACAGGCATGGTGTGTTTCGATTATGGTAAGCAGCGTGTCTGCCGTTTGCCTTCGGCATTGAAAACGGCATTGGAGGCCGTCTGAAATGGCGGAATCAAACAATTTTGCGCTTCATCTTGAACGCTATCTGAAAACCTTGCTGCAACAAGGCAAGTCGGAGCATACCGTTTCCGCTTATCGGCGCGATTTGAGTGAGTTGATGCGCCTGTTGCCCGATAATCTTGAAAACGGCCTGCCGACGCGCCGTGATTTTGTGGTGGTATTGAAAAAGCTGTCGCAAAAGGGCTTAAGCGAAAGTAGCTTGGCGCGGAAATTGTCGGTGTGGCGGCAGTATTGCAGTTGGCTGGTGCAGATAGAAGTCATGGAAAGCGACCCGACATTTAATATGAAAGCGCCGCGCCTGCCCGAACGCCTGCCCAAAGCGCTGCCGCAAGAACCTTTAAACCATATTCTCGACCATGCGCCTGTTGATGACGAATTGGACGTGCGCGATAAGGCCATGTTTGAATTGATGTATGGCAGCGGTTTGCGCCTGAGCGAGATACAAGGTTTGAATCTGGACGGTATCGTCTTGGACGAAGGCTGGGTCAGTGTGAAGGGTAAAGGCGGCAAGCAACGGCAAGTGCCTTTAGTGGCTAAAAGCATTGCGGCATTGCGCGATTATTTGGCAGTGCGTATTACCAAAGAGGGCGAGCAGGCCTTGTTTACCAATAAGAACGGCGGCAGGCTGGGGCAACGTCAAATCCAAAAACGCCTGCAGGCGTGGGCAGTGCGCGTGGGCAGTGCCAGCCATATTTCACCGCACATGATGCGCCACAGCTATGCAACCCATCTTTTGCAGGCATCGGGCGATATCCGTGCCGTGCAGGAATTGTTGGGACACAGCAATCTTTCCGCTACGCAAGTTTATACAAAGCTGGATTTCGACCATTTGGCGCGTGTTTATGATGAAGCGCACCCAAGGGCGAAGCGGAAAAAATAATTTTGTTTGAGTCAGGCCGTCTGAAAGAATGTTTTCAGACGGCCTGATATTTTATGGATAAAAAATACAGATGGTTTGAAACTATTTGAATTTTTATCGGTCTGATGAGGTTTCAATATCGGTCTGATGTGCGGATGGCATAAAGATTGTAAGAGGCGATGGCTTTTACAATACCGTTTATCTTTTCAGACGACCGCTTGTTTGATAATATTAGTAATGAGAGCTAATATCATATTATGATATGCAGCCTTTAAAACAGCAGGTCTATAACTTTCTATATAAGCATTAATGCTTATTTTGACTGTAAAACGACTTGCAAACGGGAATTGTTGCTATTAACATAACGGAATTATGGATAAAAAACGAATTTTAACTCCAGCCGTCGTGACTTCCGTTGCGTTGATTCACGTCGGCTTGGTTGCACTTTTATGGCACGCGCACAAACCGCCTCCTGTCGAAATGGCGAATATTGAATTTGTCGATTTGGGCGATTTCGGCGGTGGCGACGGCAGCCCTGAAGGCGAAGGCGCACCTGCCGCCCCCGAGCCTACCCCCGAACAACCAAAACCCAAGCCGAAGCCCAAACCTAAGCCTGTCGAGCCGCCCAAACCTGTTATCAAACCTGTGGTAACGAAAAAAGAAAAAGCGGATATCGTACAGCAAAAGGAAAAACCGAAACCTATCGAGAAACCTAAGCCCGAGCCTAAGCCGGAACCTAAACCAGAGCCGAAGCCCGAGCCAAAACCTGAACCAAAACCAGAGCCGAAGGCAGAACCTAAACCATCTCCCAAAGCATCTGAACACTCAAGCAGCAAAACCGGGCCGAATACTGCTGAAAACGGTAAAGGCAACGGCGAAGGCAAAGCCTTGGGCGGAGAAGGAAAAGGCAACGGCGGCGGTACGAAAGGTACAGGCAGCGGCCGTGGCGAAGGCAGCGGATCCGGCAGCGGCGGTGCGAAAGGCGAACATGGCTCCGGTACCGGTGGCGGAGGTGGTGGCAGCGGTACAGGTGCCGGCAGCAGTAAAGG
>NZ_JBQCTZ010000310.1:0-2662 GCF_051963715.1 Neisseria sp. P0001.S005
TGTCGCAGTTGCGTTCATTGGTTAAATCGGCAGTGTCGGTTTCAGACAATACTGCCGAACCCACGCCGTCTGAAAAAATCAAATCGCAGCCTGTGCCAGTTTCTGCCGCCCTGTATAAACCCGAACCTCAACCGGCCAAGCCTGTCGTTACGCCTCCTAAGAGCGTACAGAGCGAATTTAACCGGCCTTTGATTGTTCCGGAAGGACTCAATTCCTTAAAAGAGCGTTTTTCGGCCGGCAGCATCAATCCTGCTTTGCAACAAGACGCACCTATATTGGAAGGCGAGGACGATATGCCGCGCCTGTTGGGTACCTCGCCGCAAATGGTCGAAGTGCGCCACCTGATTCGCAGATTGGCTCACAGCCTTGTTTCCGTTTATATCTCCGGCGAGTCCGGTACGGGTAAAGAGCAGGCGGCGCGCACGATTCACGAGCTGTCCAACCGTGCCGACAAACCGTTTATTGCCGTCAACTGCGGCGCCATTCCTGAAAACCTGATGGAAAGCGAATTTTTCGGTTACAAAAAAGGCAGCTTTACCGGCGCGGATCAAGACCGTTTAGGTTTTTTCCAACACGCTGACGGCGGCACTTTGTTCCTTGACGAAGTTGCCGATTTGCCGCTTGCCATGCAGGTCAAACTCCTGCGCGCCATTCAAGAAAAAGCCGTGCGCCGTATCGGCGATGCGCGGGAAACCCCTGTGGATGTGCGCATTATTTGTGCGACCCATAAAAACCTCGAAGCTTTGGTTGAAAGCGGCGCGTTCCGTCAGGACTTGTATTACCGCCTCAACGTTGTCACCCTGCACATGCCGCCTTTGCGCGAAATGCGCGAAGACTTGGGCGCGCTGATTTTGTATCTGCTGTACAAACACCGTCACGGCAATCAAACCTACAAACTCAGCCCGAAAGCCCAAGAAGCCCTGTTGCATTACAGCTATCCCGGCAACTTCCGCGAGTTGGAAAACATCCTCGAACGCGCCGTCGCACTGACGGTCGGCCAAGTGATACAAGTGGATGACTTGCAGATTCAAAATGCCCCACAGGTTAAGGCTGAACGTAGCGGCTTCTCTTTTGACGATATTGCCGAACCTGACGCACACGAAACTACGCTCAATCACAGCCCCATTCCGCCGTTTGATCCGCGTACCATGCAGATACAGGATTACCTCGACCAAGTGGAACGCAGCATCATCGAGCAGGCTTTGCAGCAAACCCGTTACAACCGTACCCAAGCCGCCAAGCTTTTGGGCATCAGCTTCCGCTCTATGCGCTACCGCATGGAACGCTTGGACATCAATTAAAACGTTCAGACGGCCTGAGTTTTCAAGGCCGTCTGAAACATAAGCCTTATGTACAAGATTTATTTTGACGAAACCGCATCTGCCGAACTTCGCAGCCTTACCGAGCCTTTCGGGCTGACCGTTATCGACCGGCAGCCTGAAGAAGGCGGTTTCCTTATTGCTGACGAAAGCGGTATCAGTTTGTGCCGCGCTGGTGAAAAAGGCCGTGTCCGCGTTGATTTTGATGGCGGTGCCGCCCATTACCGGCGCACTAAAGGCGGCGGCGAGTTGATTGCCAAAGCCGTCAACCACACTGCGCAACCGACTGTCTGGGACGCTACCGGCGGACTGGGACGCGACAGTTTTGTGCTTGCCTCGTTGGGTTTGAAGGTACAAACTTTTGAACAAAATCCCGCCGTTGCCTGTCTACTTTCAGACGGCCTTAACAGGGCAGGGCAAAGTGAAGAAACACGGGAGATTGCCCAACGCATTACTTTGCACTTCGGCAATGCCGTTGATTTAATGCAAGAATTGGCAACGCAAAACGGCAGACCCGATGTGGTGTATCTCGACCCAATGTATCCGGAACGCCGCAAAACCGCCGCCGTGAAAAAAGAAATGGCTTACTTTCACGACTTGGTCGGCGCGGCACAAGACGAAGCCGAGTTGTTGGACGCAGCGTTGAATACCGCCAAAAAGCGTATTGTCGTCAAACGCCCACGCTTGGGCGAATTTCTCGACGGGCGCAAGCCTGCTTATCAATACACAGGCAAAAGCACGCGTTTTGATGTTTACCTTCCGACAAGGCCGTCTGAAGACTAAAAGCAAACTTGCAACATATCAAAAGTAACCGCCGGCGTTATCAGCGCGGCGGCAAAGTGTGATATAAATACCCTTTCCCAAACTTCATTGGAGCAAACTATCATGGAATTAGTATTCATCCGTCACGGACAAAGCGAATGGAATGCGAAAAACCTTTTCACCGGCTGGCGCGACGTCAAGCTGAGCGAGCAAGGTTTGGCAGAAGCCGCGGCAGCAGGTAAAAAGTTGAAAGAGAAGGGCTATGAGTTCGACATCGCCTTTACCTCCGTTCTGACCCGTGCCATCAAAACCTGTAACATCGTTTTGGAAGAATCCGACCAACTGTTTGTTCCACAAATCAAATCATGGCGTTTGAACGAGCGCCACTACGGCCAGCTGCAAGGTATGGATAAAAAACAAACCGCAGAAAAATACGGCGACGAGCAAGTCCACATCTGGCGCCGCAGCTACGATACCCTGCCTCCGCTGCTGGATCCTAAAGATCCTCACTCCGCCCACAACGACCGCCGCTATGCCAACCTGCCTAGCGATGTCGTACCTGATGGCGAAAACCTCAAAGT
>NZ_JBQCTZ010000311.1:0-1136 GCF_051963715.1 Neisseria sp. P0001.S005
AAACATAATGCTAACTTTCGTAATGGTTGCTGAAAGTTAGATTTTGCCATTACCCGAATAGGGTATCAATCCTTGAATAAAATCGCCCCTATTAAAACAGGCACCGCCAGCCCCAAATAAAAATAAAAGTCCATCATCTCAAGACCCTTTTTAGGACGGATACGAAATACACCGCTGCCATCACGCCAAATAAAATCCAACCTGTATCTAAACCGCTTTTTAAATTTTCACTTGGATCGCATTTGGGCAAATCGGCTTTAATCGTCTGTCCGTTCAGTTTCCATAATGTGCCGTTGTATTCAGGTTTGATGATTTTGCCGTCTTGGGTTATTTGAGGTACTACCAAGCTGAAATAGACGTTTTCAGCTTGGGTTTGCTCAAGACATTTATTCCCGACTTGGTAGTACATCTTAATTACCTATTAGCGCAACAAGCGTTTCACAATGGCAATCACGAACAGCGCGGCAAAGACGCCGACTACCAACCAACCTGCTTCGAGGCCGTCTGCTTTAGCAGATTCGATACCTGTTTTTGCGGCTTCAGGCAAAGCGGCATAGGCAGATGTGGCCAGAGACAAGGGAGCAGCGGCAACAACGGCCAGTTTTGCGCCGTATTTACGGCAAGTGTTCATCAATTTCATGATGTTTTTCCTTTAGTGAGTTAAACAAAATTGAATAGGTGCTTTTGCTATTATTCAGACCGCACCTGTAGCCTGAATTTTTAAAATTCTGATAAAAAGCTGAAGACAATAAAGTTTTCACCGATTTCGGATAACGCGGTTTCTACCGCTTCGTTTCGGTCGTAGAAATAACCGGCTTCATTTACAAACGGTGTATGCCCCACATCACCCGTATCAGACGGATAAAGGAAGTCGCCCGTTTCCCGTGACTGAACAATGTAAACGCGGGTAATTGTCATGTTTTAGCCTTTGTTTGGTGCTTTGGGCTGGAAGGCGAGAATTTTCAGTTTCTGGCTTTTGCCGTTGGTAACGAGTTCAACCGTTAAAGCGGCTTCGAATGGGAATGAAAGGCTTTTGAACTGTTCGAAGTTAACGGAACCGCCGTAGTCGTATTCTGTGGCCGAGCTGCCTAATGCGTTGCCTTGGCTGCTGTCCAGAGGTGTAGACACGATGACGC
>NZ_JBQCTZ010000311.1:1236-2657 GCF_051963715.1 Neisseria sp. P0001.S005
GCAATAGTCAAAGGTTTTACCGTCGATTTGGCCGTTAAAGCGTTTAACGCCCATGATTTGGCCTTGAATTTGCATTTGCATGATGTGTTTCCTTATTCAATACACTGCACTTGAAGGCGGCAGCGTTTTGCCTTTTAAAATCTATATGCGTATCGGTCGTACATCAGATTCAGATAATCTTGTTCGTGCTTGGCCTCAATGAGCTTCGTCATTTTGTTTTTCTCTTCAATGGCCATTTCAAGCAAAATTTGGGCGGATTCATTAAGCCATAAACTGCCTTCGGGCTTATCGTGTATGGCCGGTGCGTGGTTTTCGGTACATGAATACACTTCAAGGCTTAAGCGTTTGGGCAATAAGTCATGATCGGCTTCGAACATGGCTAAGATTTCCGAACGGTCTTTGTGCGGAAACATGGATTTCGCGGCATTGATGGCGCGGCCGACTTGGTTTTTCGCTACTTCGATGCAGCGTTCAAAGGTCAATTCAAGATTCTTTTTCACTGCTTCGATGCGTTTGGCTTTCTTTTGGAATTGGGCGCATACAGGGTATGCACCGCCGAAGTATTCACCCGGAACTGTCAATACTTCGAACGGAATGACAATATCCTTGGCTTTGAATTCAATTTCAAAACGCACCCACTGGCTTTCTTTGTCGCCAAGTTGCTTGCCTTTTTCGTAGACGCGAACGTATTTGGATGATTCACGGGAGCCTACATAGTAGGTTTTGCCCTTGCCGTTATTTGATTCCCAATCCGTACCGACTGATTCGCCATCGGGCATCATGTGATGATTGGTGAACTTACCGGCGAGACGGTCGGATTTGGCCTGCTCGGGCGTGTATTCGCCTTGAAAAAAGTCTTTGGCAATGTCGATACGGGTAATTTTGGGACGGACAGCCTGTAGGATGAAGTTATAAAGTCGTAATTCCCAACCGTCAGATGCTGCATTGCAACCCGTGGCCGTGACTTCAATCAGCATGGTATTGTTTTGACCACCGAAATGAACGCGGCCATATTGGGCATTGTCTGTACCCATCAACCAGCAGGAATCATAAAAACGACCGCCTGAATGCTTGGCTTTTTCGGTAATACCAAAACCAAAAATATCTGCCAGAACCATAGATGCGCGGACGATGTATTCATCATCGGCAACTAATGGATAACCGGCGAGCAGGGAAAATGTATCTTCGTGGATTGAAAAACTGATTTGGTCGATGAAAGCGGAATTGGCTTTGCCACGACGCAAAGGCACTTCAATCAGACGGCCTTTTGAATCAGTTAAAAAGGTGGTGTATTTTTCGAAGGTTTCCTGTTCGGTACTCAAAGCCGCTTCGGTTTCTGCTCCCCCCCTGTTAGATAAGGGGGGCGCCATCGGCGCGCGTGAATCCGCCTTTGGCGTGTCGCTTACGCTGCCACCGCCAAA
>NZ_JBQCTZ010000312.1:0-2655 GCF_051963715.1 Neisseria sp. P0001.S005
CAGGCCAAACTGAAACTGCCTGCAAAAATGGTCTTTGTGAAAAAAAATCGCGCCAACGCCATGATGAGGGAAGCAGGCAACGCCACAGATCCCAACCGCTACGGCCTGATTCTCCCCGAGTCGGAAAACGAGGACAGTGACACCAATTGGATAGTAGACCTGACCTTTACCGATTCTGGCTACATCAAAGACGATGATGCCAAAGAATGGGATGTTGAAGCCATGCTCGAGCAGCTGAAAGAAGGCACCGAGGAACAAAACAAAGAGCGAGCCTCCCGCAACCTACCGGAAATAGAAACTCGCGGCTGGGTGGAAAAACCGCAATATGATGCAAAGACCCATCGTCTGATTTGGTCGATTGACGTTTTGAATAAAAACGAACCCGACCCCAATCCTGCCATCAACTACAATACTTTCCAGCTTGGACGCGAAGGCTATATTGAATTAACTATGTTCACCGACTTGAAAAGCATAGATCAATACAAACCTATTGTGCAAGAATTGTTGGGCAATATCGAATTCAACGAGGGCAAGCGTTATAGCGATTTCAATGCGGCAACCGACAAAGTGGCCGAATACGGACTGGCTGCCTTGGTTGGCGGTATCGCTGCAAAAAAACTGGGATTATTGGCCTTAGCCGGCGCATTACTGGCTAAATTCGGCAAACTGATTATTTTTGGTGCTCTTGCAGTAGGCGCATTGTTTAAAGGCCTATGGCGCAAAAAAGATAAAAACAAACCGAACGAAGAAGAATAAATAAATCCTGTTCAAAATAAAAAAGGCCGTCTGAAAACTTGGTATCCCTAGTTTTCAGACGGCCTTTTATCATTCATGCCTTACGAACGAATCCGTTTCAACACTTCTTCTTTGCCGATTAAAGCCAATACTGCATCGACGCTTGGGGTTTTTGCTGTACCGCAGACAGCGAGGCGCAAAGGCATGCCGAGTTTGCCCATTTTAACGCCTTCTTCGTCGCAGAAAGGTTTGAAGAGGTCGTGGATGGCTTCGGCGTTCCAGTCTTCCAAACCTTCGAGGCGTTCGGCAAAGCGCAGCATACGGGTGGCGGCTTCGTCGTCCCAGTGTTTCTGCATGTCCGCTTCGGCAGGCGTTTGTTTGACGTAGAAGTAGAGGCACTCGTCGGCGAGGGTGTTCAGGTCTTGGGCGCGGTCTTTGACCAGTGCCAACACGTCTTCCAAAGCAGGTTTTGCCGTGTCGTAAATATCGCGCAGGGCAAGGCGGGGTTTGATGAGTTCGGCGAGTTTTTCGTTGGACGTGATTTTGATGTGTTCGCCGTTGATCCAGTAGAGTTTCTTCAAGTCCATGCGGCTTGGAGATGGGGAGACGTCTTTCAAATCAAACCATTCGATGAATTGTTCCATTGTGAAGAATTCGTCGTCGCCGTGCGCCCAACCCAAGCGTGCCAGATAGTTGAGCATGGCTTCGGGCAGGATGCCCATTGCGCCGAAATCGGTAATAGCAACGGTATCACCGCTGCGTTTGGAGATTTTTTTGCCTTGTTCGTTAAGAATCATCGGCAGATGGCCGTATTCGGGCAGGTTTGCGCCGATGGCTTTTAAGATGTTGATTTGTTTCGGCGTGTTGTTCACATGGTCGTCGCCGCGGATAACGTGGGTAACGCCCATGTCGTAGTCGTCCACCACGACGCAGAAGTTGTAGGTCGGCGTGCCGTCGGCGCGGGCAATAATCAGGTCGTCAAGCGCTTCGTTGGGGATAGAGATTTCGCCTTTGACCAAGTCCATCCATTTGGTCACACCGTCCAAAGGCGTTTTGAAGCGGACAACGGGTTGCACGTCGGCAGGGATTTCGGGCAGAGTTTTGCCTTCTTCTGGACGCCAGCGGCGGTCGTAAGTCGCCGTGCCTTCTTTTTCGGCTTTCTCGCGCATGGCTTCCAGCTCTTCTTTGCTGCAATAGCAGTAGTAGGCATGGCCTTTTTCTAAAAGTTCGGCAATGACTTCTTTATAGCGGTCGAAGCGGCGGGTTTGGTAAACGACGTTGTCTGCGTTGTCGTAGTTCAGGCCGACCCATTTCATGCCGTCGAGGATGATGTTGACGGATTCGGCAGTAGAGCGCGCCAAGTCGGTGTCTTCGATACGCAATAAGAATTCGCCTTTATGATGGCGGGCAAACGCCCATGAGAACAGGGCGGTGCGTACGCCGCCGATGTGCAGGTAGCCGGTGGGGCTGGGGGCGAAACGGGTTTTGACGGTCATGATGGCTCCAAAATCTTTTAAAACAGTTATTTTACTTTTTCGGCGAGGTTTAAACAATGTAAGGCCGTCTGAAAATAATGTCGGCGCAGAAGGACCGCCTGGGAACTTTTCTCCTGAAAACAAATCAAATATAATGATAATTATTTCTTTTAAAGGATCCACTCATGAACAAACGCGCTTTATTTGCCGCCCTCGCCCTCCTGCCCCTTTTTGCCCAAGCCGAAATCAAAACTATCAAAGACGTATTGGGACGCGAAGTCAAAGTCGATGTCCCTGTCAAACGCGCGGTTTTGGCGTTTTACTATCCCGACTATATCGCGGTAACGGGTGCGGACAAATTTAAAAACGTCATCGGCATTTCGCGTGAGTTTTGGGAGAAATTCAATCCCGGCAGCTGGGCGATGTTCAAACAGAAGCTGCCTAC
>NZ_JBQCTZ010000313.1:0-2631 GCF_051963715.1 Neisseria sp. P0001.S005
ATGGAAATCCCCTAAATGGCTTAGTAGGAATTTAGGGGATTTTGGGGAATTTTGCAAAGGTCTCAGGCCGTCTGAAACCCAAAGTTTCAGACGGCCTTTTCATATTCGGATCGATAGAAATAAATATTTAATTACAATTTTGCTATAGCAAACATAACTAACTTCCGATATTTCAAGGCTTCCAACCTCGTCAGTCCCACCTGCGCGGAAATGACGGCAATAGGTATTGCGTATCGAAAATAAAGTAATTGGGCTATATAAAACAAAAACCACCGTTTCCACCCACCTCAAACGGCAGGCGGTTTTAATTCAATTTGATTTTTCGAGCCACCACCAATTTCGTTATCTATAAAATCATTGAATTGTTGACGGAACTCCATTGGTCGTGCGATATAAGGAATCGGAGCATGACTGCCGCCCGTCCCTCTGACCACTACGGAGCCATAATTGAAAATCCTGCCCCAAAAACCTTGATTTACCGAAATACTTTCGATACGGTTGATATTTATCTCAATTGTTTGCCGGCGGATAAAGCCAAACTTAGCGATAACCCTTTTGTTAGTTAAAGCAAGCTCGGTTGTCATTACATTCAATACCGCGAACACTATAAATACGATACCGATTACCCACATCAACAGCAGGATACCGAAAAAAATCCTCCAGAATTGGGAAAACCACGATACTTGCGCTTTATAAACAATACGTTCACCTCGCCCTAAAGAGCTTTCAATATAACTTGTCATTTAACATTCTCCACATTAGGTATTTTCCAAAAATACGGATTATAATCCGTGGATAAATAGGCGTCAAAATTGGATATTTTGAGATTTGTGAAGACAAATCTCATGAGTAAAATCAGTGTTTTGATAGGTATAAAAATCCGAGAAATCCGCAAACAGTCCAATATCAACCAAGAAAGCTTAGCCTTACTTGCCGATATAGACAGAAGCTATATGGGTAGAATAGAAAGGGGGGAGGTCAACATAACGGTTGATAAACTATATCAACTGTCTTCTGCTTTAAACTGTTCCGTACACGACTTACTACCGGATGATTTGGAAATTAAAAATACCTGAACCGTTTAAGTAGTCCGCCCACATTGCCAATCTGCTAAAAAGGTCGTCTGAAACCCCAAAACCCAAAGTTTCAGACGGCCTTTTGCTATAATACGCACATTAAATTTACCTATACGCGAGTTCTCATGTCCGTAACCCAACCCACCATCGCCGCCATCGCCACCGCACCCGGACGCGGTGGAGTCGGCGTGATCCGCCTTTCCGGCAAAAACCTGCTGCCTTTGGCGCAAACCCTCAGCGGCGGCAAAACGCCCAAGCCGCGCACCGCGCTTTACACCGACTTTCTCGGCGGCGACGGACAGCCGATAGACAACGGCATCCTGCTCTACTTCGCCGCGCCAGCCAGCTTTACCGGCGAAGACGTGATTGAGTTGCAGGGACACGGTGGCCCCGTCGTGATGGACATGTTGCTCTCGCGCTGCCTCGAACTGGGTGCGCGCATGGCGGAGCCGGGCGAATTTACCAAACGCGCCTTCCTCAACAACAAACTCGACCTTGCACAAGCCGAAAGCGTCGCCGACCTCATCGACGCCTCCAGCAAGTCTGCCGCACGTATGGCGTTGCGTTCGCTCAAAGGCGCATTTTCCCGACACATACACGAGCTGGTAGACGACCTTATTACTTTGCGGATGCTGGTCGAAGCCACGCTGGACTTCCCCGAAGAAGACATCGACTTTCTCGAAGCCGCCGACGCGCGCGGCAAGCTCCAAGCCCTGCAAGGCCGTCTGGAAACCGTGCTTGCCAGTGCGGAACAAGGCGCGATTTTGCGCGAAGGCATGAACGTCGTCCTCGTCGGCGCGCCCAACGTCGGCAAATCCAGCCTGCTCAACGCCTTGGCTGGCGACGACATCGCCATCGTAACCGACATCGCCGGCACCACCCGCGACACCGTGCGCGAACAAATCACCCTCGACGGCGTGCCCGTCCACATCATCGACACCGCCGGTCTGCGCGAAACCGACGACGTGGTCGAACAAATCGGCATCGAGCGCAGCCGCAAAGCCGTCTCCGAAGCCGATGTCGCCCTGATTCTGATTGACCCGCGCGAAGGCGTGAACGCCAAAACCCAAGCCATTTTGAACAGCCTGCCCGAAGGTTTGAAAAAAATCGAAATCCACAACAAAGCCGACCTGACCGGCGAACCTGTCGCCGTCCGTTCAGACGGCCTCGCGCAAACCGGCGCGGAAAGTGTCATCAGCCTGTCCGCCAAAACCGGCGCGGGTCTTGACTTACTCAAACACGCGCTGTTGCAGGAAGTCGGCTGGCAGGGCGAAAGCGAAAGCCTGTTCCTCGCCCGCAGCCGCCACCTCAACGCCCTGCACGAAGCCGAAGCCGAGCTGGAAAACGCCGCCCTCTGCGACAACAACCAAATCGAGCTTTTCGCCGAACACCTGCGCCTCGCCCAAAACGCGTGCAGCGAAATCACAGGCGAATTTACCGCCGACGATTTGCTGGGCGTGATTTTCTCGCGCTTCTGTATCGGCAAATAAAACGGTTTGCCATCAAATACAAAGGCCGTCTGAATGTTCAGACGGCCTTTTTTATCACCAAAACA
>NZ_JBQCTZ010000314.1:0-2628 GCF_051963715.1 Neisseria sp. P0001.S005
TAGGCGTATTCGGCGGCTTCCATCAGATTCAGACGGCCTTCAACCTGCCCTATTATCTGAAAAACCTGCTGTGGTTTACCCTGCCTGCTTGGCCGCTGGCGACATGGACGCTCAGCCGAACGCGTATCCACGATAAAAACTGGGGCATTCTGAGCCTGTCGTGGCTGGTTATCATGACAGCCCTGCTCGCCATCAACCCGCAACGCCTGCAAGACAACCTCGTTTGGCTGTTGCCGCCGCTCGCCCTGCTCGGCGCGGCACAACTAGACGGCCTGCGTCGCGGTGCAGCGGCATTTATCAACTGGTTCGGCATCATGGCATTCGGTCTGATTGCCGTCTTCCTGTGGCTGGGCTTCTTCGCCATGAACTACGGCTGGCCTGCCAAACTGGCCGAACGCGCCGCCTATTTCAGCCCGTATTACATCCCCGACATCGACCCGATTCCGATGGCCGTCGCCCTGCTGTTTACCCCGTTGTGGCTTTGGGCGATTACGCGTAAAAACATCCGCGGCCGCCAAGCCGTAACCAACTGGGCAGCCGGCGTTACCTTGGCTTGGGCTTTGCTGATGACCCTGTTTTTACCGTGGCTCAACGCCGCCAAAAGCCATGCGCCGGTGGTACACCAAATGGAAGCCGCGCTTTCTTCCGAATTGAAACAGAAACTTTCAGACGGCCTCGAATGTATCAGCATCGACGGCCAAGACCAGCGCACACGAATCGCGTGGACACAATACAGCCATATTAAAACCACGACCGACAACCCGTCCTGCCGCTACCGCCTCATCCGCCAAGCCGCTAATGTCGGCGCACCTTCGGGTTGGCAAACCTTGTGGCAAGGCGCAAGACCGCGCAACAAAGCCGAAACTTTCCTATTACTGGAAAAAACTGCGGCGCAATAAATCACACCAGCCTCAAAACTGAACATTCCCAGTGCAACAAAGGCCGTCTGAAAGAACTTTTATCCTTTCAGACGGCCTTTGACTCACTTTAACACCGCTTCCCGTACAATGGCCCTTTTCCCTTATCTGCCTAAAAATATGAAGCCCAACCGCCTTTTGCCCCTCGTCCTCTTATTGACCGTCCTCTACGCCCATGCCAAAGATTTCATCATCTACGACCGCATGGACTACGTCGGCAAACCCGACCTGACCGCCGACAAACTCTCCAAAGTGTTCTTGGTTTACGAAAGCGAGTTAGTCAAACCCGATCCGACGGGCAAACGCAAACACGGCGTACTCAACGAAGAGCGTATCCGCGAATTGGCCAAACAATCACGCCGTGAAGGCTACCGCACCATTTCTACCGACATCGAAAGCTGGTTTGCCGAAAAAGACGGCCAACTGCTGACACCCGACGAATTGAAAACCGACTTCGCGCGGATGTACCAAATCTTCAGAGAAGAAAACCCGCGCGCCATCATCAGCAACTACGGCATGCCTTCCGAACACCTGCACGGCATCCGCCACTACCGCCCCAACGTTGACAACGAAGCCATCTTGGTCAAATGGCGGCAAGTCAGCAAACGCCGTGCGCCCACCGCCGCCATCAGCGACTATGCCAATCCTGTGTTCTACATCACTTCCCCCGATTTGGTGCAATGGGAAAAAGACGTGAAAACCGCCGTTGACGACATCCATCAACGCTTTCCCAACAAAAAAATCATCGGCTATATCTGGCCGCAATATTATTCGGCCACCAACAGCCCTTATTTCAAACAGTTCATTGATCCCGTCCGCTGGCGCCAAATGCTCGAAATCAGCAAAAAATACACCGACGGCGTGATTATCTGGTCAGACAAGCGCGATGAAAACAACCAAATCGTGCGCTGGAACGATCCGCGCATCCAAGCCACGATGAAAGCGACTCAAGCCTTCATCAATGCCAATGCTAAAGAAATCAAGGTGGAAGGTTTGCAGAAATATTAAAAACGAGGTGGGCATGTTTGCCCGCTTCTTTATATACCTACACAGCTGTCTGTATGTTTGACACAACACGCGACAAAACGACCGTACCACCAACGCTTCTGCATTCTTTCACACGTTTTTACCCGTTATTCCTAAGCGCAGGCCGTCTGAAAATTGCCCGAATATCCAATACCCTTTACAATACCCGTAATTAAAATACATTTTTTGACACCCCCTCTCCTGCATGAGTTCCACACCCTTCATCGAAATGAAAGACGTTGCCTTTGCATATGGCGACCGTCCTATTCTGAACAACATCAACTTCAGCATTCCACAAGGCAATTTCGCCGCCGTAATGGGTGGTTCGGGCAGCGGTAAGACCACGCTGATGCGCCTGATTACGGGTCAAATTCACCCGCAATCGGGCAAAGTGCTGATTGAAGGGCGCGATTTGGCCGCATTTTCGGCGCAGGAACTGTACGAACACCGCCGCCGCATGGGCGTTTTATTCCAACACGGCGCATTGTTCACCGACTTATCCGTCTTCGACAACATCGCCTTCCCCATGCGCGAGCTGACGGATTTGCCCGAAGCGGTCATCCGCGATTTGGTGGTGTTGAAACTAAATGCAGTCGGGTTGCGCGGTGTTGAAAACCTGATGCCTTCCGAGCTTTCCGGCGGTATGTCGCGCCGCGTTGCCCTCGCGCGTACGATTGCGCTCGAC
>NZ_JBQCTZ010000315.1:0-2599 GCF_051963715.1 Neisseria sp. P0001.S005
CTGAACAAACTCGACATGCTCGACGAAGAAGAAGCCCAAGCACGCACCGCCTCCTTCCTCGAAGCCATCGGCTGGGATTACCCCAAACCAGACGACCGCTTCCAATTCGACATGGAAACCCCGCGCCTCTTCCAAATCAGCGCCCTGACCCATCAAGGCACACAGGAATTGGTACACCAAATCAACCAATACCTAACCGAGAAAAAACGCATCGAAACTGAAAAAGCCGAAGCGGAGCAGGCTGCGGCAAAAGCCGAAATTGCCGAGCAGCAGCCTAAAACGGATACAGGCGTATTTAAGCCGGAGTAAAAAATTTCAGACGGCCTTTTTAATAAAATGGAGAGTCGCATGTCTTCCAACTCTTTTTCTTTACAAGAAAACGATATTATTAAACGTTCAGAATTACATGACCAATACGGTGGCAATAGACAAAGTGGCATTGCTGCTTCGGCAAAAACGCCCAATATCTTCCTCTTTACTCACCCAGAAAAAGGCGAAGACCACGGCTATTATGATCGCTGGGATGAGAAGGGAACCACCCTGTTTTATTGTGGCGAAGGACAACGTGGTGATCAGCGTATGATCAATGGGAATAAAGCTCTCTTGGAACATAAACAGACAGGAAAAGCCATCCGTGTTTTTGCTAATGACACACTAAATGCTCATGTCCGATACATCGGTGAATTTACATTAGATGAGCATCAGCCTTATATAGTTAAAAAAGCACATGCAACTAATAATGGCCCAGAACGAAACGTATTTGAATTTTGCTTGCACAAAAAATCCAAATAATTTACCCCAGTTTATACAAATTTTGAAAATTCCATGACCACCATCTACAACACCCTTACCCGTCAAAAAGAACCCTTTGCCCCCATCGACCCTAAAAACGTGCGTATGTACGTTTGCGGCATGACCGTTTACGACTATTGCCACTTAGGCCATGCCCGTGTGATGGTTGTGTTCGACATGATTGCCCGCTGGCTGCGCAAGTGCGGTTATCCGCTCACTTATGTGCGCAATATTACCGACATCGACGACAAAATCATTGCCCGTGCGGCTGAAAACGGCGAAACCATCGGCGAGCTGACCGCGCGTTTCATTCAGGCCATGCATGAAGATGCAGATGCTTTGGGTGTGTTGCGTCCCGACATCGAGCCAAAGGCAACGGAAAATATCCCGCAAATGATTGCCATGATTGAAACCTTGATTCAAAACGGCAAGGCATATCCTGCCGCAAATGGCGACGTTTATTACGCCGTGCGAGAGTTTTCCGCTTACGGCCAATTATCGGGCAAATCGCTGGATGACCTGCGCGCAGGCGAACGTGTGGAAGTGGACGGTTTCAAACGCGATCCGCTTGATTTTGTATTGTGGAAAGCGGCCAAAGCAGGCGAACCTGCATGGGAAAGCCCTTGGGGTAACGGCCGTCCGGGTTGGCATATTGAATGCTCTGCCATGAGTGAAAACCTGTTCGGCGATACTTTCGATATCCACGGCGGCGGTGCGGACTTGCAGTTCCCGCACCACGAAAACGAAATCGCCCAAAGTGTCGGCGCGACAGGACATACCTGCGGCCACGACCACGCGCAAACCCACCACGGTCGAAGCATCTCCAGCCACGTCAAATACTGGCTGCACAACGGCTTTATCCGCGTGGACGGCGAAAAAATGTCCAAATCGCTGGGCAACTTCTTCACCATCCGCGAAGTGTTGAAACAATACGATCCCGAAGTCGTGCGTTTCTTCATCCTGCGCGCCCACTACCGCAGCCCGTTGAACTACTCCGACGCGCATTTAGACGACGCAAAAGGCGCGCTGACCCGTCTGTACACCACGTTGAAAAACACACCAGCGGCTGAGTTTGATTTATCTGAAAACGCCAATGACTACACCCGCCGCTTCTACGCCGCCATGAACGACGATTTCGGTACGGTCGAAGCGGTTGCCGTGTTGTTTGAGCTGGCAGGCGAAGTGAACAAAACCAATGATGCGCACCTCGCCGGCTGCCTGAAAGCTTTGGGTGGCATCATCGGCCTGCTGCAACGTGATCCGACCGAGTTTCTGCAAGGCGGCGCGGTTTCAGACGGCCTGTCCAACGAGGAAATCGACGATTTGATCGCCCGCCGCAAACAGGCACGTGCGGATAAAAACTGGGCGGAATCCGACCGTATCCGCGACCTTCTGAACGAACACAAAATCATTCTGGAAGACAACGCCGGCGGTACGACTTGGCGCCGCGGTTGATTTTATGGCATAGATAAAAGGCCGTCTGAAACTGTTTTCAGACGGCCTTTTTAATTTTGTTATTTCAAAAAGGGCGCAAACATCGCGCCCTTTGTTTAACACATCATTTCACTTATGCGCCAAATACTTTCAGACGGCCTTCGATTGGTTGGAAGGCTTTTTCACCGGCTGAAGCCGCGATACCGCCAATCACCATTTGCGCACGCAACAACCAGCTTTCCGGCAAGTTCCATTCTTTGGCAATGGCCGCATCAGGCAGTGGATTGTAGTGTTGTAGATTGGCGCCGATACCGGCAGCCGCCAATGTTGTCCACACAGCATATTGAACCATGGCATTTGCCTGATCCGCCCA
>NZ_JBQCTZ010000316.1:0-2591 GCF_051963715.1 Neisseria sp. P0001.S005
TTGAGTTGCGAAGCCAATCCGTGATTGCGCAGGGCGTGGGTGAGGGCGACGGCGAGTCCGTCGGCGGCATCGGCTTGCGGCGTGCCTGAAAGTGCAAGCATTTGGACCACCATATGCTGCACTTGCTCTTTGGCGGCTTTACCCTTGCCGACCACAGCCTGCTTGACCTGAAGAGCGGTGTATTCAAACACGGGCAAATCGTGCATGACCAAAGCGGCAATCGCTGCACCGCGCGCTTGACCGAGCATTAACGTTGCGGCCGGATTGACGTTGACGAATACTTGCTCGATGGCTGCCTGATGGGGTTGATAGTGGCGGATGATTTCGTCGATATGGCGGACAATCACGGCGATGCGTTCGGAAAGCGACGCGCCGGTCGGCGTTTTGATACAGCCGGAAGCAACATAATGATGCTCGCGGCCGTGGACATCAATCACGCCGAAGCCGGTCACGCGGCTGCCAGGGTCGATGCCAAGAATGCGTGTGGGTTGGAACTGGGACATAGTGCGTGTTTAAAGTAATCGGTGTTTCAGGGCAGGCAGGCGCGTGCGCACGCTTTGCAGGCGCGCAGTATCCAAATCGGCACAAATCACGCCTTCGCCTTCCGGCAACGTCGCCAACACATCGCCCCAAGGGTCAATAATCATACTGTGGCCGAATGTGCGGCGGCCGCTTTCATGCAGTCCGCCTTGTGCCGACGCGATGACGTAGCATTGGTTTTCCACCGCACGGGCGCGCAGCAGCAATTCCCAATGCGCCTTGCCGGTCGTGTAGGTAAATGCAGCCGGTAACAGCAAAACATCAAACGGCTGCTGGGCGCGGAAAAACTCAGGAAAGCGCAAATCGTAGCAGACCCCGGCCGCCAGCGGAACATCGTCCACGCTCAGCTTCGGCACATCGTTGCCCGCCAATATCGTATCGGCTTCGGCGTAGCGTTCGCCCAAACCGGAAAAGCCGAACAGGTGCATTTTGTGGTAAAGCCCGACTCGGTTGCCGTCGCGGTCATACACCAGCATCGTGTTCATCACCTTGCCAGCGTTTGGGCTTTGCAGCGGAACCGTACCGCCAAACAACACCACGCCGCATTCCCTTGCCGTTTCGCTTAAGGCCGTCTGAAAACGGGGGTGGCAGGTTTGGCCAACTCGTCCATCGTCCAAAGGCTCGGCAAATGCCAGCTTATCCGTATCGTTTTTGCCCATCAGCGGCCAATATTCAGGCAGCAACACCCAATCCGCCCCTTGCTCGGCCGCCTCGCGGACAAGGCGCTTCATGGTGGCAATATTGGTTTCGGGGTCGGTGGACGACACCATTTGCACAGCGGCGGCGCGTAAAGAGCGCATCATCAAAACTCCTGTCAGATTTTGCAAGAATTGTAACTTGTTTACGTACAAGGCCGATACAATCGTCACACAATTCCTCTCCCAAAAAGGATAAACCATGAACTTGAAACTTCTCCTCACTGCCGCACTTTCCCCCGCCGCACTTGCCGCACACGCCGACGTACAGCTTTACGGCAGCATCAAAAGCGGCATCGAAACCTCGCAAACCCGTTTCGGCGGCCAAACATACAGCCGAACCGCCGTTGCCGACCAAGGCAGCCACATCGGTTTGCGCGGCTCGCATCCGATTGGAGGCGGAACGAATTTTATTTGGGAAGTCGAACAAGACACACCGGTCGGCAAAAGCGGCTCCATCCGCCAAGACTGGCGCGAACGTCGAGATAATTTTGGCCGTTAAGGAAAGATTGAATAGTAAAGTCCGTCTGAAAAATCAGGATAACTGGTTTTCAGACGGCCTGTTTTTTATTTTGAGAATAATTGTATAGTGTATTTTTTTAACTTACTGTTTTTATTGTTTTAAATGGCGATTTGGTGGGGTTGCATATACCTTTTTTCGTATTAAAGGATGTTTGAAAAAATAGAAAGGATTAAAATCATCTATTCTATGAAATTTATAGAAGCATAATAAAAGAACGGTTGTTTTTTTAAATTTTATCTTTGAAATCTGATTGATAATTATTTATTAGTACTAAGTTTTCAAAATGGTGCTAGAATATTGTGAGCAATAAAATATAAATTTATTAGTTTTAAAAATGGTTATTGCTATAATGGGCTAAACCATTACAAATGTAAGGAGTTTAAAATGAAAAAAGCATTGTTTCTCTCTATTTGCCTATTAGGGGCAGGTTCATGTTTTGCACAGGAAAATATAGAGCATAAAAAAGAAGTCTGTCCCAAAAGTGCGTTAGAAAATATTGAAAATGTTAGTTATGATTGCTTGGATGTTTGGGATAGCCGTTTAGAAAAAAAAATTGATGAAAAATATAAGATGATATACCGACGAGTAAAACAAAAAGATATGGCTCTACATGCTTTGCCTTCTTCTTATTTTATTAAAGTACGTAAAACTTGGAATGCATATAGAGAACAACTTTGTTCTGATCCTACAAATAATACAGATCTAAAATCTGCATCTGATTGGTATATTCTTCAATGTCGAATTGAGCAATCGCAAGCTCATTTGAAAGCATTGGAGCGCTTCTAATTTGTTTTAAGAAAGGAATAAAGTATGGCAAAGAAAGCGAATCATGG
>NZ_JBQCTZ010000317.1:0-2557 GCF_051963715.1 Neisseria sp. P0001.S005
TCGCTCAGATATTTGTAAGGCGGTACAACCAAGTTGGTCGGTGCAGGAACACCTTTGTATACTCGGCCTGCAATGTCAAATTTCGAACCGTGGCAAGGGCAGAAGAAACCGCCTTTCCAGTCTGCGCCCAAGTCGGCGGGAGCAATATCGGGACGGTAAGTTGGGGAGCAACCCAGGTGGGTACAGATACCGATAGCAACGAGGAGGTTCGGCTTGATCGAACGGGTCTCGTTTTTAGCGTATTCCGGTTGCTGATCCACTTCGGAATTAGGATCGACAACTGCGCCATCCAAACTTTTCAAGTCTTTGAGCTGTTGATCTGTGCGATTGACCAGCCAAATTGGTTTGCCCTGCCATTCGGCAGTCAGCATTTGGCCTGCTTCGATTTTGCTGACATCTACTTCGACAGCAGCACCGGCAGCCTTAGCTTTCTCCGATGGGAAGAAGCTGGCCACGAAAGGCGTAGCTACGCCTAGAGCCGCCACACCGCCTGCACCGCATGTAGCCAGTGTCAGGAAACGGCGGCGACCGTTGTTGATTTCTTGATTATCCATTATTCAGTCGTCCTAAAATTTTGGGAATACCGAGCCATTAAACAGCGTAATTCTACCTAGTTTGTTGTAATACTCAAAGCATTATTTAAAATAAGGTAAAGTTTTATGATATTGCTCAATACTCAAGCAGGGTTGTTTTCATCAAAGTGAACCACTTCGATACCGAATTTTTCTGCCACGGCATCGCCTAAGGCGCGGACGCCGTAACGTTCTGTCGCGTGGTGGCCGGCGCTGATAAATGCCACACCCGTTTCATTGGCAAGATGATATTGCGCTTCGGAAATTTCACCGGTCAGATACGCATCGACACCTTCGTCTGCGGCTGTCTGAAAAAATCCCTGCGCACCGCCGCTACACCAGGCAATGCGTTTGATTTCGCGTTCAAGATCGCCGATAACGGTCGGCTTGCGGCCGAATACCGCCTCAATGCGTTCAGACAACTGCGCCAATGTTTGCGTGGTTTTCAGACGGCCTGTATTCAACAGGTTTTGCTCGCCGAATTGTTTTTCGAGCACCCAATCGAGTTTCTCGGCCAACTGTGCGTTATTGCCTAATTGCGGGTGTGCGTCCAGCGGCAGGTGGTAGCCCGCCATATTGATTTGGTGTTGCAGCAAGGTTTCAATGCGTGCTTTTTTCCAACCGGTAATCGTGACAGGCTCACTTTTCCAAAACATGCCGTGGTGAACCAAAAGCATATCCGCCCCCTGCCCTACGGCAAAATCGATTGCAGCTTTGCTGGTGGTAACCGAAGTAGCGATTTTGGTAATTTCTTCCTTGCCTTCGACCTGCAAACCGTTGGGCGCATAGTCCTTAAACAGCCCGACCTGCAATGTCTCATCGCACCAAGCCAGAATTTCGCGGCGTAAAGCCATATTCCGCTCCTTATATCTATCTTCAAAAACAGCTTCGCATTCTAACCGCAAAATCTGTTTATGCCTCAAATTCTTACATTCCGATTTCAGCAATCATTCCCAACATTAATCATTTGCACATCATCATGAATTATTTTAATATACCCCACCTTACCCACAGGCCGTCTGAAAACACATGGACTCTATTATCGAATTGCGTCATCTCAAAACCTTGCTGGCTTTAGAAGAAACCGGCAGCGTTTCCCTTGCCGCCAAACGGGTTTTCCTGACCCAATCCGCCCTATCGCACCAAATCCGCGCCTTGGAAAATTATTACGAAACGCCGTTGTTTGAACGCAAATCCACACCTTTGCGCTTCACACCTGCCGGTATGCGCCTATTGCAACTGGCGCGCGAGCTGTTGCCGCAGGTTGCCGCCGCCGAACGTGATCTGGTGCGGATTATCGAGGGCGAAGCGGGCGAACTCAGGCTTGCCGTCGAATGCCACACCTGCTTTGACTGGCTGATGCCTGCCATGGGCGAGTTCCGCCCCTTATGGCCGCAAGTTGAATTGGACATCGTTTCCGGTTTCCAAGCCGATCCGGTCGGGCTGCTGTTGCAACACCGCGCCGACCTTGCCATCGTTTCCGAAGCCGAGCCGCTCAACGGTATCAGCTACCGCCCTCTGTTTGCCTATGAAATGGTCGGCATCTGCGCAGAAGACCACCCGCTTGCCGACAAAGACGTTTGGGAAGCGGAAGACTTTATCGACGAAACCTTAATTACTTATCCCGTCCCCGACGAAATGCTGGATTTGCCTAAAAAAGTGCTGCTGCCTAAAGGCATTAATCCACCGCGCCGCCACAGCGAGCTGACCATTGCCATTATTCAACTGGTTGCCAGCAAACGCGGCATCGCCGCCCTGCCCTACTGGACGGTCATGCCGTATTTGGAAAAAGGCTACGTCGTCCACCGCAAAATCACTTCAGACGGCCTGCAAAGCAAACTTTATGCCGCCATTCGTACGGAAGACGCCAACAAAGGCTATCTGGACAACTTCTGCCAAATCACGCATGACCGCTGTTTTGCCGACTTGCCGGGTTTGAGCGAATTGGAAATGTAAACTTGAAACAATCAAAAGGCCGTCTGAAC
>NZ_JBQCTZ010000318.1:0-2547 GCF_051963715.1 Neisseria sp. P0001.S005
TGACCGATGGTGCCAACGTTTACGTGCGGTTTGCTACGTTCAAATTTTTCCTTAGCCATGAGCTAATTCCTTTACATATAAAGATCGATTAAAGAACAATGGCCGTCTGAAAATTTATTTTCAGTTTCAGACGGCCTTTTCTGATTAGCCTTTGCGGGCTTCAGTTACAGCAGCAGCTACGTGAGCAGGAGCTTCAGCGTATTTTTTGAACTCCATGGAGTAAGTAGCGCGACCTTGGGTTGCAGAACGCAAGTCGGTTGAGTAACCGAACATTTCTGCCAGAGGTACTTCGGCGCGAACTTTCTTACCACCGATACCGTCATCATCCATACCCAATACAACGCCACGACGACGGTTCAAGTCGCCCATTACATCACCCATGTATTCTTCAGGTGTTTCCACCTCAACTGCCATGATTGGTTCCAACAGAGCTGGATTGGCTTTACGCATACCTTCTTTAAAGGCTTGAGAAGCTGCCAATTCGAAGGCCAGTTGCGAAGAGTCAACATCATGCGAAGAACCGAAAATCAAACGTACACGAACGTCAACAACTGGGTAACCGGCAACGATACCGTTAGGCAAAGTATCGCGAATACCTTTATCGACAGACGGAATAAATTCGCGAGGAATCACACCACCTTTAATTTCATCGATAAATTCGTAGCCCGCACCACCTGGTTCCATAGGTTCCATTTTGATCACAACGTGACCGTATTGACCTTTACCACCAGATTGTTTGGCATGTTTGTATTCAGCTTCAACTTCTTTGCGGATGGTTTCACGGTAAGCCACTTGAGGCGCACCGATGTTTGCTTCCACACCGAATTCGCGTTTCATACGGTCAACAATAATTTCCAAGTGCAGCTCACCCATACCGGAAATAATGGTTTGACCGGATTCTTCGTCTGTACGAACGCGGAAAGAAGGGTCTTCCTTAGCCAAACGGTTCAGGGCAATACCCATTTTCTCTTGGTCGGCTTTGGTTTTTGGCTCAACAGCAATGTGAATTACCGGCTCAGGGAATTCCATGCGTTCCAAGATGATTGGTGCGCTTTCAGCACACAGAGTTTCACCCGTGGTAACGTCTTTCAAACCGATTGCAGCTGCAATATCACCAGCGCGTACTTCTTCGATTTCAGTACGATCTGCAGCAGTCATTTGCACCAGACGACCGATACGTTCGCGAGTACCTTTTACAGAGTTCAATACGGTATCACCGGATTTCACCACACCAGAGTAAACGCGGATAAATGTCAATTGACCAACGTATTTATCATTCAACATTTTAAACGCCAATGCAGAGAATTTCTCTTCATCGCTGGCTTGACGGCTGTCGGCTTCTTCAGTGTTAGGGTTAACACCTTGAACTGGAGGAATGTCGGTAGGAGCAGGCAGCAATTCTACAACTGCGTCCAACATACGTTGAACACCTTTGTTTTTAAATGCTGAACCGCACAACATTGGTTGAATTTCACCGGCCAAAGTACGTTGACGCAATGCGCCTACGATTTCTTCTTCGGTCAGCTCATCACCGCCCAAGTATTTGTCCATCAATTCTTCGCTGGCTTCTGCTGCAGCTTCAATCATGTTTTGACGCCATTCTTCGGCAGTCTCAACCAATTCAGCAGGAATATCGCCATAGGTAAAGGTTGTACCTTTATCGGCTTCATTCCAAATAATGGATTTCATTTTCAACAGGTCAACAACACCGCTGAAGCTGTCTTCCGCACCAACCGGAATCACGATAGGTACTGGGTTTGCGCGCAAACGGGTTTTCATTTGCTCAACAACGCGGAAGAAGTTGGCACCTTGACGGTCCATTTTGTTTACAAATGCCAAGCGAGGTACTTGGTATTTGTTAGCTTGACGCCATACGGTTTCAGATTGAGGTTGAACACCGCCTACTGCACAGTAAACCATTACCGCGCCGTCCAATACACGCATAGAACGCTCTACCTCTACGGTGAAGTCAACGTGTCCCGGGGTGTCGATGATGTTGAAACGGTGCTCAGGGAACTGTTTCGCCATACCAGACCAATAAGAAGTCACAGCAGCAGAAGTAATGGTAATACCACGCTCTTGCTCTTGTTCCATGTAGTCGGTAGTAGCCGCGCCGTCATGCACTTCGCCCAATTTATGAGTCAAACCTGTATAGAACAGAATACGTTCTGTTGTGGTTGTTTTACCCGCGTCAATATGGGCAGAAATACCAATATTGCGATACAGGCTGATAGGGGTCTTACGAGCCATTTTGTTAGCCTTTCGATATTAGAAACGGAAGTGAGAGAATGCTTTGTTAGCTTCAGCCATGCGGTGTACTTCTTCACGTTTTTTCAATGCACCGCCACGACCTTCAGCCGCATCAATCAGTTCGCCTGCCAAACGCAGGTCCATAGATTTCTCACCACGTTTACGGGCCGCATCGCGAACCCAGCGCATTGCCAAAGCCAGACGACGTGAAGGACGAACTTCAACAGGAACTTGGTAGTTTGCACCACCTACACGGCGGCTTTTCACTTCCACGATAGGTTTGGCGTTTGCAATGGC
>NZ_JBQCTZ010000319.1:0-2544 GCF_051963715.1 Neisseria sp. P0001.S005
GTCAAACAACAAATCCTCGGCGAACAACGCGCCTGGATTCAAAGCAAAAAACTCAACTGCCAACAAGCCGCCGCGTCCGCAGACAGCGCCGCACAAGCAGAATACCTGCGCCTGCAGTGTGAAACCCGCATGACCCGCGAACGTACGCAATACCTGCGCGGCTATTCCATCAACTAAACCGATAAGGCCGTCTGAACATTCAGACGGCCTACAAGAAAGCACATCACATCATGCAATACCGAATCCACCGTGAAGGCGATGCCCAAAACACACCCTCTTCAGCCTCCACACCCGTCGACAACTGGGAGCGCAACACCCTGCGCGAAGTCCTCCTCGCCGCCTACCAAGAACAACGCCGCGCCCGCATTTGGCGCAATATCTGGCGCGGCGTCGCCGTCCTCATCTTCCTCAGCCTGATCTTTGGCTTCGCAGAAGAAGAAGGAAAAACCACGAGCATCCAAGCCCGCAGCGAACACACCGCCGTTATCGACCTGACCGGCGAAATCGGCAATGACATCGACGACCAAGTCCAAATCCTGCGCGACAGCATGGAAGCCGCCTACAACAACGGCAACGCCAAAGCCATCATTATCCGAGCCAACAGCCCCGGCGGTTCGCCTGTCGTGTCCAACACGGCCTTTAACGAAGTCCGCCGCCTCAAAGCCGAACACAAAGACATCCCTGTCTACCTCGTTGCCGAAGACATGTGCGCTTCCGGCTGCTACTACATTGCCGCCGCAGCCGACAAAATTTACGCCGACCCTTCCAGCATTGTCGGCAGCATCGGCGTGATCGGCGGCGGTTTCGACTTTACCGGCCTGATGGACAAAGCCGGTGTCAAACGCCGTCTGAAAACCGCCGGCAGCAACAAAGGCATGGGCGACCCTTTCACGCCTGAAACACCGGCGCAAACCCAAATTTGGGAAACCATGTTGGGCGATATCCACCAAGAATTTATCAAAGCCGTCAAACTCGGCCGCGGCGTAAAGTTGAAAAACAAGCAGTATCCCGATGTTTTCAGCGGCCGCATCTATACCGGCAAAGAAGCCAAACAGGTCGGCCTGATTGACGACTTCGGCAGCATTTACAGCGTCGCCCGCGATGTCGTCAAAGCCCCCGATCTAGTCAACTACACGCCGCAAGACGATTTCAGCAAAATGCTCAGCCGCCGCTTTGGTGCGGAAGTGAAGGCCAAAGTCAAAGAAACTTTGTCTGAAATTTGGTAAACCAAAAAACCAAAAGGCCGTCTGAAACCCAAAACATGGGGCTTCAGACGGCCTTTTTATATGGTTTTTAAAATAAAACGTTGATTATTGTCCAAACATCCATCGGCTTCATCAACCGACAGGTAAATACCCCTGATGATACTTTTATGGGAACTCTTTACGCCTGCAAACGATTAAACCTCCACGCTTCAGACGGCCTGTTTCTGCATATTGTGCGCCATATCAAGCGCGGCACGGACGGCGGTAATCAGGCTGCCGGAGTCGGCTTTGCCCGTGCCTGCCAAGTTCAAGGCCGTGCCATGATCGACAGAGGTGCGGATAAAGGGCAGGCCGAGGGTGATGTTCACGCCTTCGCCGAAACCGGCGTATTTGAGTACCGGCAGCCCTTGGTCGTGATACATGGCGAGGACGGCATCGGCATCTTTGAGCAGGAAGGGTTGGAACACGGTATCGGCCGGATAAGGGCCGCGCGCGTCTATGCCTTCGGCCTGCAGGGCATGAAGTGCCGGAATAATGGTGTCGATTTCTTCGTGTCCCAAATGGCCGCCTTCGCCCGCGTGGGGATTGAGGCCGGTAACGAGGATGACCGGTTTGGCTATGCCGAACTTATGGCGCAGGTCGTGTTCAAGAATGCGGACAACCGACTCGATTAAAGGCTTCGTGATGGCGGCGGAAATATCTTTAAGCGGCAGATGGGTGGTGACCAATGCCACACGCAGGCCGCCGCCGGTCAACATCATGACGACTTGTTCGGTATGGCTTTTTTCGGCGAGGTATTCGGTATGACCGCTAAAAAAGCCGTTGCCTGCGTGGGCATCGTTGATGATGCCTTTATGCAGCGGCGCGGTAACCATACCGGCAAACAGGCCGTCTGAAATGCCCTGATACGCCGTATCCAGCAGCCGGAGGACATACGCGGCATTGGCAGGATTGAGTTCGCCTGCCCGACACTCGGCATCTAAAGGAATATGCAGGACTTCGAGTTCGCCCTTGGGCAACGGATCAGCCGCTTGGGCTTGGAAGTCGCGCAGGATGACGGATTTGCCGAGCTGTCCGGCCCTTTGCGCCAATAGGTTTTTGTCACACAAAACAACGGGGCGGCAAGGAAGATCGGCGAAAGCCAAATCGAGGCAGATGTCGGGGCCGATGCCGGCCGGTTCGCCGGAAGTGATGGCGAGAATGGGAGCAGTCATGGTGTTTCTCGGTACGGTTTACAGTATTTGGACAACGTCAGGCAAAATGCCTGCCCTACTTTTGCAGATTAACACAAATACAAAAAGGCCGTCTGAAAACAGTTTTTGCTTGGTCAAACTGTTTT
>NZ_JBQCTZ010000320.1:0-2507 GCF_051963715.1 Neisseria sp. P0001.S005
GACAGACAAATCTTAAAAATAGATTACCATTTTATCGAATTTCAAAAGCCATTTAAAGGTAAATATCAGCAAATCAGCAAAAAAACCTCAATAAATTCAATAAAGTTATGAGAACAATTCTTATTCTTATTTAATATTTCACAATTTTAATTTCAGTTTAATCATGTATCATTTAATTCGGATTTTCTGCCTGTCCGATTTACTTCAAAAATCTGGAAAACTACCCTTTTCCAAACCTCAATAAAAACATCAGGCCGTCTGAAAACTGATTCTTTTCAGACGACCTGTGTACATCACATTATTTTAAATAGAAAAATCAATCGACACCTTTGAGCATGCGATTCAATACCGGGGTAAGTACCAGCAAGATACCGCAGGTCACTGCACCGATGGTGGCCAGCATCCAGTAGAAATCCAATGGCGACTGAGCATTGTAGTAGTCTTTAAACAACACTCCGCCCAAGGTAAAGCCGATGGACAATGCCAAGAAATTCAAAGCAACCATTTGTGTTTTAAACATGCTCGGTGCGATTTTGGTAGAAAACGACAACGAAATCGGCGACAGCATCAACTCACCTATCGTAATTGCCAGCAACACCAGCATAAACACGATAATCGGCATCGGGGTTCCGGATGAAATATACGGGATGAAACACAAATAAGAGATGCCGGTTACCAACATGGCCAGTGCAAACTTCAACGGTGTTTTAGGTTGGCGCTTGCCCATTTTCGTCCACACCGCCGCCATCACGCCGGAGAAGAGAACCACCCACATGGCCTGTATCGAGTCTTTCCATGAAACAGGCACGGTAAAGCCGAAGAAAGTACGGTCAACCGTTTCGTCAAAATAAACCGTTGCAACGGTGTACACCTGAAACCAAACCGCCCAGAACATGCAAATGGTCAAAAACAGCGGAATATAGGCCATGATGTAACGTTTATTGGCTGCCTCAACCTGACTACTGCCCAGCAGGCGTGCGAAATAAGCGATAACGGTAATAATGACCACGCCTAAAAGCCAGCGTGAAAAGTTCTCAAGATTGAGCGCACCGGAAGCAATCACGCTGCCCAACACCAAAACCAGCAACACACCGACAGCTATTGCAGTCTGTACCTTTTCAGGGCGCAACGGATTGGGAGCCGGCGTATGCGGCAGGTTTTTACGGCCGCGCGAATACCACAGCAGGCCAAACGCCATACCGACGGCCGCCGCACCGAAACCGTAATGGAATCCCATTCTGTCTTGCAAAATACCGGTCAACAAAGGGCCTAAGAAACCGCCGATATTGATGGAAATATAGAAAATAGAGAAACCGGCATCGCGCAATTCGCGCAGGTCGTCCCGTTCATACAAAGAGCCGACCATCGAACCGGCAGACGATTTCACGCCGCCGCTGCCCAGCGCGATAAACACCAAGCCCAGCAGCAATCCCATCAAACCCGGCACAATCGCCAATAAAATATGGCCGGTCATCACGACGATACCGGCGATAAACAGGGTACGCTCCGCGCCCCAAATGCGGTCGGCCAACCATGCACCGAGAATGGTGGACAGGTAAACGCTGCCGCCGTATGCGCCGACAATGCCGCCGGCCAAGGCTTTATCCATACCCAAACCGCCTTGACTCGCGGTGTAATACAGATAAATCAGCAGGATGCCCTGCATACCGTAGAAGGAAAAACGTTCCCACAGCTCAATATGGAATAGGGTGGATAATTGCAAAGGATGGCCGAAGAAAGTTTTCTCGGCAGAAGACAGCTTTTGACCGGACATTTAATAAGTTCTCCTAATATATCGGACAGGATCAGGCTTCAGACGGCCTATTGCACCTACCAATCATTTTTATAGAAACTATATATTACCGCCAATCTTTGCATTTGCAAAACATGTTTTAATATTTGCAAAATAATGTTTCTTTCAAACTGAAAAATGCCGTCTGAAATCTTTCAGACGGCATTTTATGTTTTACGGTTTATACACCTTGTTTCAGGCTGGCTTCGATGAAGCCGTCCAAGTCGCCGTCCAATACGGCTTTGGTGTTGCCGACTTCGTAGCCTGTACGCAGGTCTTTAATGCGTGAGGAATCCAAAACGTATGATCGGATTTGGCTGCCCCAACCCACATCGGATTTGCCTTCTTCCAATGCCTGTTTCTCTTCGTTGCGTTTGCGCATTTCCAATTCGTACAGTTTGGATTTCAACATTTCCATTGCGGCGGCTTTGTTGGCGTGTTGCGAACGGTCGTTTTGACATTGCACCACAATACCGGTCGGCTCGTGGGTAATACGCACGGCGGAGTCGGTTTTGTTAATGTGCTGACCGCCGGCACCGGATGCGCGGTAAGTGTCGATACGCAAATCGGCGGGGTTGATTTCGATTTCGATGGAATCGTCGATTTCGGGGTAAACAAACACGGATGAAAAAGACGTATGGCGTTTGTTGTTGGAGTCAAACGGCGAGTAGCGCACCAGGCGGTGAACGCCGGTTTCGGTACGCAGCAGGCCGTA
>NZ_JBQCTZ010000321.1:0-2494 GCF_051963715.1 Neisseria sp. P0001.S005
TGCAAGTGTTGGAAAACCCTGAATCTACCAATAAAGAACAAGCTAAAGCGCGTGAAGCCATTGGCAATGGTTTGACACTGTTGGCACCATCTTTTACTAAAAACAAATACATCTTGGGCGACGACTTCTCCATGATTGATGTTGCCTTGTCTCCACTGTTGTGGCGTTTGGACTATTACGACATCAAACTGGGTAAATCTGCTGCGCCTTTGCTGAAGTACGCCGAGCGTATTTTCCAACGCGAAGCCTTCATTGAGGCATTGACGCCGGCTGAAAAAGCCATGCGCCGCTAAAGGACAGATCTATGGCAACTTCAACCAAACCGTATTTGTTGCGTGCTTTGTATGAATGGTGTTTGGATAATAACCAAACACCGCACATCGTGGCTTGGGTAAATGAACATACCCGTGTGCCGATGCAGTATGTGCGTGACAATGAAATTGTTTTAAATATTGGTCCTACCGCCAGCTATAACTTGAATATCGACAATGAATGGGTCAATTTCTCTGCCCGCTTTTCCGGCGTAGCGCACGAGATTTGGATTCCGGTCGGTCATATTGTCAGTATATTTGGCCGCGAAAGTGGAGAGGGTATGGGTTTTGAGGTAGAGCCATATCAGCCTGCTTCTGTTGAAGCTGCAGCGGTGGAAGATAAAAAAGCTGAATCTGCGGAAGACAAACCGAAAAAAGTATTGAAGCTTGTGAAGTAATTAAAAGATAAAAGGCCGTCTGAAATGTTTCAGACGGCCTTTATTGATTAGTTATTGAAATGGCAAAATTAATGAGCAATCAGTTATTAATTAAGCTAAACAAAAAAGCCCTTGTATTTAACAAGAGCTTTTTTGTTTAGTGGTGGAGGTAAGCGGGATCGAACCGCTGACCTCTTGCATGCCATGCAAGCGCTCTACCAACTGAGCTATACCCCCGAAATTTGGTGGCGAATCAGGGATTCGAACCCCGGACACAAGGATTATGATTCCTCTGCTCTAACCGACTGAGCTAATTCGCCGTTTCGTGAAGTCGCTATTATAGTTTTTTTTGAATATTTGGCAAGCGCTAATTTTGATTTTTTTTATTTCTTATTGTTTTTAAAAAATAAAAAGTAGATTGTCAGGTTATAGCTTATGGCAAATATCTCCGTGGCTGAAGCCTGTCCAATCGATATCAATGTCTTTGCCAAAAGCGATGACTTTAAAAAGTTCGCCCATTTCGTGCTGATGTATCAGTTTTTGTACTGCGGCGGCGGCTTGGATATATTCAACCGAATCCGGGCTGCCGATTTGTGCTAGCAGATCGGTGATGCCGAGATTGAGCAGGAAATAAGATTGGGGCAGGTAGCCGATTAAATCTAAACCTGATTCCGTGCCGGCGCGTGCAATATCGGTGAAATTGACGTGCGCAGTCAAATCGGTCAGGCCGATATTGAAAAATGGGTCGTGGATAGTGTGGTGGCGATAGTGGCCGATGAATGTGCCTTCCTTGCGTTGCGGATGGTAATACTGAGCGGCATCGAAGCCGTAATCGATAAATATCATGCCGCCGCGCTGCAATTTGGCGGCCAGGGTTTGGATAAAGGCATATTGTGCAGGATGCAGCTCGCTTGTGTATGAGGGAAGGGGAGGGAAGTATAAGGCGGCTGTTTGCGTAAGTTCGGCTTGTGCCAATGGTCTGATGGCTTCGATTAGCCCGTCATTCTCTAAACTGACGCCGATTTGTTGAAACCTTTCCTCTTGATAAATCAAGCGTTCCACCGGCATGGCATCCAATACTTCGTTGCCGATGATGATGCCGTCAAAGTGTTCTGGTAATGCGGTAAGGTGGATGACTTTTGCTGCTGCTTCGGGAGATGTGTGCTCAATAATATGTTGGCGTTGTCTCTCTGCAAGTTCTGCGGATAACTCAATAATATAGTAATGATTCAGGCCGTCTGAAAGGTCTTGCAAGAGTGTGGCAGCGAGATGACCTGTGCCTGCACCAAATTCGTAGATATTACCTGCTGTTTGCGGCAGTAATTCGGTAAGTTGTTTGGCAAGGGTTTGTCCGAATAGGGGGGAAAGGGTGGGGGCGGTAATGAAGTCGCCGTCCGTACCGATTTTATGACTGCCTCCGCTGTAATAGCCGTATTGAGGTGTGTAAAGGGCAAGCTCCATAAAACGGGAGAAGGGTATCCAGTTTTGATGTTGTTTAATTTCGTTTTTTATGAGCTTGGTCAGGTGTGCTGAAGAGGCTTGTGCATCAGGGGAAGGGAGGGGGAGTTGTGGCTTCATGACTGTTAGATAATGTAAAAAATTTGAATTTGTTTGTATATTATAGCCCCTTGTGACAGGGGTGGTAATCGGGTATAAAAATACTATATATAGTATTTTAAAAACACAAATAATACTATATATAGTGTTTTATGCTATATGAGATGACTGACATATTAATTTGTCATGCATTTTTGTATATATAAGCTATTGAATTTTAAGTGTTTAGTGTTTCATTTCAGATAAAGG
>NZ_JBQCTZ010000322.1:0-2473 GCF_051963715.1 Neisseria sp. P0001.S005
TCAGGCGCATTTGGCCTGGTAAAAGCAGGCGCAAAACTTGGTTTAAAAGCTTTACCATACGTTGGAGCTGCTTCATATGCTTATGATGCCTATCAATTAGTAAACCCCACATTAGAATCAGCAGGTTATCATTATTCTGAAAATGCCGATACATATCTTAAAGTTTATGATGATGCTTTATGTATGGGTAAGTTAGGGAATCAACCTGGCTATCATTCATGCATTGGAGTAGATTCTTCCGTAATGCTTGCTCTTTCAAAGGGAGGAAAATCAGCACAAGATGCTAAATCCCTCCTAATAATGCAAGTTCAATCTGACTATGAAAAAATACATAAAGATTTAATGAAGCAACATTATCCAGAATATGAAAATGTTTCCCCTAAATGTCGCTGGAATGGCTGGGGCGTTAGTTGTGATATAAAATCATTAGCTATATCCTACAAATTTATAAAAAATCATAGCGAAGAACTAACCACCAATAAGTTTTTAGAAATTGCAACATCTAAAATTGATAGTAATCCTACCCCTTTTATAGAAGGATCAGGCAGACCAGGCTACAACGAAAAAGTATCAGTCCCTGCCGGTACAGTCGTAACCATTGGCCCTGTCACCCCCGAAAACGGCAAACCGGTGCAAATCACCATTACTTTCGGAAAAGACTCCAACGGCAATACAACGGCAGAAGTCGCAACTACTCAACGTCCTGATCTTGATCCAGGTAGCCCAGCAGCGCCAAATACCAAGCCTGATCCAGATCCTAATCCTAATCCAGATGGAAAGCCCGATAAAAAACCTGATGGTAATCCCGATGGAAAGCCCGATAAAAAACCTGATCCGGATGAAGATTCATCTGATAAAGATAAAAGAAAAGAAAATAAAAAAGATGATAAGAAAGAAGAATCAAAAGGCTTACTTTGTGATTATTTTCCAGACATTTTAGCTTGTGACAAAATGGGCAAACCTCAAGAAGGTATGTTCGATGACATTAAAATTCCTCAAGTAACTGATGAAAAAACGTGGGATAGTGACAATTTCTTGCCGCCAAATGGCGTTTGTCCTCAACCCAAAAGCTTCAACATTTGGGGAAGACCGGTACAAATAACCTATGAACCGCTCTGCGTTTTCATGGAAAAAGTTCGTTTTGCCGTTCTTCTTGGATTCATTATCATGTCCGCCTTTATCGTATTCGGCTCTTTGAGAAAGGGATAATATGCCACTGCTCGCCGGATTGATTCCTCTTTTGGGAATCCTGTTAAAAATGCTCATTGTCAGAATAATTATTGCTACTGGCATGACATTTGTAACATATGCAGGCTATGTTATTGCACTAAATAAATTTAAGGATTACACCCTAAATGCAATCAATTCTATGCCGTCTGATATTCTTAATTTACTTTTAATCGGTGGTTTTGGCCAAGGCCTCGGTTATTTATTCGGTGCATTCAGTTTTTATATTGGAATGAATACATTAAACAAATTAACTTTTGTTATGCCAAGGTAGCCTTATGATTTATTTGTTTACCGGAAATATGGGCACTGGCAAAACATCGCGCGTTGTTGCCATGATTCTGAACAACGAAGACGGCTTATTTAAAATGAAGCTTGAAGACGGTACTGAAGTAGATCGTCCGCTTTATTTCTGTCATATCGACGGCTTGGATAAACGTAAATTCAACGCCCACGAACTCACGGAAGAAGAAATAATGTCTGCGCCTTTAAGGGATATTATTCCAACCGGTGCAGTCTTGATTGTTGATGAAGCGCACTATACCTATCCTGTTCGCGCTGCCGGTCGCCCTGTTCCGCCTTATATCCAAGAATTAACAGAACTCCGTCACCACGGCCATACAGTTATATTGATGACTCAACACCCTAGTCAGCTTGACGTATTTGTCCGTAATCTTGTGTCAAAACATACGCACCTTGAGCGTAAAGCAGTAGGCATGAAGCAATACACCTGGTATAAATGCGTTACCAGTCTTGATAATCCTGCCGCAGTAACAGGCGTTGAATCATCAAGTTGGAAGCCGCCAAAAGAAGCGTTTAAATACTACAAATCATCCAGCCAGCATCAGAAGTTTAAAAAGAACATTCCGCTTGCTGTTTGGGCTTTGATAGGTATATTTGCTTTCATGGCTTGGAAAGGCTACAACGTTTATCAAATCTATCAGCAAGGCACTGGCCAACAAGAACAGGTCGAACCACAGGAAGCAGCAGCCAGTCAGCCGCAAATGGAATTACCAACGGAAACCGAGACAGCGGTCAAAATTGATAACAGTCTAAACCCGACAGACTTTATCCCCACGTTGGCCGAAAAACCTGAATCAAAACCGCTTTACGATAGCGTGCGTCAAGTAAAAACATTTGAGTATATTGCCGGTTGCGTCGAAGGTGGTAATAGTGGCTGTACTTGTTACAGTGACCAAGGTACACCGCTGAAAGAAATCACAAAAACAATGTGCAAAGACTACGT
>NZ_JBQCTZ010000323.1:0-2464 GCF_051963715.1 Neisseria sp. P0001.S005
TTTAAGTGCGCGGTAAATGGTGACGCGGCTGACTTGGTAGCGGCGTGCCAGGGAGGTTACGCTTTCCTTCCCCTGCGCGTAGGCCAGCCAAATGGCTTGGCGGTGGTGCGGGGTGAGTCGGGTGTTTTTGTGCATGTTCATGTTTCAGTATTCTCCTGGAAATACTGTAAACAACGCTACTGGTTTCTACAATAAGTTGACCTGATACAGGCCGTCTGAAAGAGATGTTTTCAGACGGCCTCTTTATCTGAAAAACACACTTTCTGTCTGCTATAATCCGTTTATATTTTTTGGCTATCCACTGAAATTTATGAAAAAAATCCTTGTTACCGGCGGCGCTGGCTTTATCGGTTCTGCCGTTGTCCGTCATATTATCCAAAACACCCAAGACTTTGTCGTCAATGTCGATAAGCTGACTTATGCCGGCAATTTGGAATCTTTGACCGAGGTAGCCAATAATCCTCGCTATGCTTTTGAGCAAGTGGATATTTGCAACCGCGCCGAACTTGACCGCGTGTTTGCACAACACCAGCCTGATGCCGTGATGCACTTGGCAGCGGAAAGTCATGTAGACCGCTCTATCGATTCGGCAGGCGAATTTATCCAAACCAATATCGTCGGCACATTCAATCTGCTTGAAGCAGCCCGCGCCTACTGGCAACAAATGCCGTCTGAAAAGCGCGAAGCCTTCCGCTTCCACCATATTTCTACCGATGAAGTCTATGGCGATTTGCACGGCACAGACGATTTATTTACTGAGACCACACCATACGCGCCGTCCAGCCCCTACTCTGCCTCCAAAGCATCCAGCGACCACCTCGTCCGTGCATGGTTGCGTACTTACGGTTTGCCGACCATTGTAACCAACTGCTCCAACAACTACGGCCCTTACCATTTCCCGGAAAAACTCATTCCTTTGATGATTCTGAACGCGCTGGACGGCAAACCCTTGCCTGTTTATGGCGACGGGATGCAAATCCGCGACTGGCTGTTTGTCGAAGACCACGCCCGCGCGCTGTATCAGGTTGTTACCGAAGGCATTGTCGGCGAAACCTACAATATCGGCGGCCACAATGAAAAAGCCAATATCGAAGTCGTCAAAACCATCTGCGCCCTGCTGGAAGAGCTTGTTCCTGAAAAACCGGCCGGTGTGGCACGTTATGAAAATTTGATTACTTTCGTACAAGACCGCCCCGGCCATGACGTGCGCTACGCCATCGACGCTGCCAAAATCGGCAGGGAGCTGGGCTGGAAACCGCAGGAAACGTTCGAATCCGGTATCCGCAAAACAGTGCAATGGTATTTGGACAACAAAACCTGGTGGCAAAACGTATTGAACGGCAGCTATCGTTTAGAGCGTTTAGGTAAGTTGTAAGCCATGCAATCCTTCCATTGAAAACATTAAGCTTCATCATACAAAGGAATATCCATGTACTCTCTATCCCGCATTTTCTTATTAGCAACTTTGACCTCTGCCTTGTTTGTCTCTGCGCCAATTTCGGCCAAAGAAACACGACATCATGCCGCACAAACAACAGTTCAGAAGACAACAAAAGCCGATGGTAGCTCCATCGAAAAGGCAATTGTCATCATCGAAAACGACACTATGCGTGGCATTGCCGCTGAATATTCCTGGATTGAAGAAAACATGCCTGAATATCGCGTAGTCAGACAAGCCCTGATAGAGCAAAATGACAGCGTCTATGACCGTCTCGACGTTCAAAATGAAGCCGGAGACATCCGTTCTATTTATTTCGATATCAAAAGTTTCTTTGGCATGATAAACGGCAAGCCTCTTTAAAACCGAAGGCCGTCTGAAAATCACACAAACACACACTACTCAGGAGAAAACCCATGAAAGGCATCATCCTCGCCGGCGGCAGCGGCACGCGCCTCTACCCCATTACGCGCGGCGTATCCAAACAGCTGCTGCCCGTGTACGACAAGCCCATGATTTACTATCCCCTGTCCGTATTGATGCTGGCAGGAATCCGCGATATTTTGGTGATTACCACGCCCGAAGACAACGCCTCTTTCAAACGCCTGCTCGGCGACGGCAGCGATTTCGGCGTTTCCATCAGCTATGCCGTGCAACCCAGTCCGGACGGCTTGGCACAGGCATTTATCATCGGCGAAGAATTTATCGGCAACGACAATGTTTGCTTGGTTTTGGGCGACAATATTTTCTACGGCCAATCGTTTACGCAAACATTGAAACAGGCTGCCGCCAAGACCCACGGCGCAACCGTATTCGGTTATCAGGTCAAAGACCCTGAGCGTTTCGGCGTGGTTGAATTTGACGAAAACTTCAACGCCCTGTCTATCGAAGAGAAACCGCAACAGCCTAAATCCGATTGGGCGGTAACCGGCTTGTACTTCTACGACCGACGCGTCGTCGAGTTCGCCAAACAAATCAAACCGTCCGCCCGCGGCGAATTGGAAATTTCCGACCTCAACCAAATGT
>NZ_JBQCTZ010000324.1:0-2463 GCF_051963715.1 Neisseria sp. P0001.S005
CCAACTTCAATAGTGGGAAGCGGTCGATGTGTTTGGCGATCATGGCTTGAGCAGTTTGCTGAAAGAAGGTACTCATGGAAAATCCCCTAAATGTCTTAGTAGGAATTTAGGGGATTTTGGGGAATTTTGCAAAGGTCTCGGCCTTTTTATATATCAACGCTTAAATTAATTTTCGTTGAGGATAGGGAATAAGAATAAAAAAAAAGAGCCTGCATAAAACAGGCTCTTTTTCATACTAATCCGAAGATTAGAATTTGTGACGCAGGCCAACCAAACCAGAGATGGTTTCAACTTTGTGAGGGCCAGACTCAGCACCACGCAACCAACCGGCAGAAACCAGAGCAGTAGTACGTTTAGAGAAGTCGTAGTCAGCACCAACGATAACTTGGTCGTATTGAGTACCTTTCAGTTTTTGACCGTCAACTTTAGCTTTGAAGCCGTGAGCGTAAGAAACGCGAGGAGTTACGTTACCAGCGCGGTAAGCGGCAGTAGCAGCAACTTCGATAGTTTCAGTAGGACGGCTATCCAAGGCAGCAGCAGTACCAAATACTACGTTAGAAGCGTTAGTAGTAGCAGAGTTTACAACGCCGTTAGATTGGGCTTCGGCGTAGTCGCCCAAAGTTTCCCAGTTTTTAGCGTATTGACCGGCTACAGACACGAACAGGTTGTTAGCATCGTAACCACCTACCAAGCGGTGTACGTGACCGTCTTTTTCAGAAACGGCGTTTTTACGGAAACCACCAGCGTATTGACCGAAGAAACCAGAGTTTTCGTAGTTCAGGCCAGCGTAGTAAGTGTCACGGGTAGCGTCGTTGTGAGTGTATTTGTCAGAAGGGTTAGCGTTGTCGCGTGGAGTGTATTGTACGCTTGCGCTGAAGCCTGAGAATACAGGGCTGTCGTAACGTACAGATACTGCACGCTCGTCAACACGAGTGAATACAGACATGTTCAAAGCACCGTTGCTGCTTTCCCATTGGTCAACATTGTCGCTAGAATCTTTAACAGTAGAGTTCAATTTACCGGCACGAATTTTACCGAAGCCACCTTCCAAACCGATGAAAGATTCGCGAGAAGCCCACTCTTTGTCACCACCAGCGATAGAAGTGTTTTGTTCAACTTGCCAGATAGCATTCAGGTTGTTACCCAAGTGTTCGTGGCCTTTGAAACCGATGCGTGAACCGAAGTCAGCGATTTCAGTAGCAGTTTTAGAGCTTTTCTCGTGACCCAGTTTAGCAGCAGTTTGTTCACCCAATTTTACTTTGGATACTTCAACGCCGGCTTTAATTTGACCATACAGAGTTACGTCAGCCATAGCTGCAACAGGCAGAGCCGCCAGAGTCAGGGCAATCAGAGATTTTTTCATTGCTGTTTTCCTTTTTTAAGTGTGAAGAAGCGAGCATTCGTTCTTCTTATTACGATATCGTTCTGTTTCAACGATTCCATGACCATAATATAAAGGTTATGGCCTAGGAAAACAAATTTTCCTCTTGTTTTGAGTGATTTTTGCAGGGAAACGTTGTTTTTTACAGACAGGGTGGAAGCATAAGGCGGTCTTTTATTTTGTAATGTGTTTTTCTAAAAGGTAATTTTGGGATGGCTATAAAATATGGGGTATATAAAATTGGGTTGTGAATATTGTTTATCGTGTTTTCGGACGGCCTTGGTAATTAAAATTTATAGTGTATTGGGTTTGCAAATATATAAAAAACCTGCCTGATTGCTCGGGCAGGTTTTATTTGATTGGAAGATAGATTAGTTTTTGTCTTGGTCAACCAGTTTGTTTTTGGCAATCCAAGGCATCATAGAACGCAGTTGAGCGCCGACTTTTTCAATTTGGTGATCAGCGGTCAGACGGCGACGGGCTGTCATGCTGGCATAGTTGACGGCACCTTCTTGGATGAACATTTTAGCGTATTCGCCGGTTTGGATGCGTTTGAGGGCATTGCGCATGGCTTCTCGGGATTTGTCGTTGATGACTTCGACGCCGGTTACGTATTCGCCGTACTCTGCATTGTTGGAAATAGAGTAGTTCATGTTGGCGATGCCGCCTTCGTAAATCAGGTCAACAATGAGCTTCATTTCGTGCAGGCATTCGAAGTAGGCCATTTCTGGGGCGTAGCCTGCTTCAGTCAGGGTTTCGAAGCCGGTTTTGATCAATTCAACCACGCCGCCGCACAATACGGCTTGTTCGCCAAAGAGGTCGGTTTCGGTTTCTTCGCGGAAGTTGGTTTCAATCACGCCGCCTTTGGTACCGCCGTTGGCTGCGGCGTAAGACAGGGCGATGTCTTTAGCTTTGCCGCTTTTATCTTGGTAAACGGCGATCAGGGAAGGTACGCCGCCGCCTTTCAGGAATTCGCTGCGTACGGTGTGGCCTGGGCCTTTAGGTGCGATCATGATAACGTCGAGGTCGGCGCGAGGTACGATTTGGTTGTAGTGTACGTTGAAGCCGTGGGCAAACGCCAA
>NZ_JBQCTZ010000325.1:0-2456 GCF_051963715.1 Neisseria sp. P0001.S005
GAGACGGGTGTTTTTGTGCATGTTCATGTTTCAGTATTCTCCTGGAAATACTGTAAACAACGCTACTAGTTTCTACACAATCATTTGGAAGTTGGGAAGGTATGCAGATCGCTGACCTGCGGAAGCTAACAGAATTCAAACAACTGACCAATGACCCGGCAGCTTATAAAGCATTAAGCAATGGTGGCGAAACCTTTGAACAATTGGCAGTACGTGCAATGGCCGCCCTTTACGATATCATTAAGGTACATCAATCGGGCGCTAATATTTTAGTGGTATCGCATGGCCACACCTTGCGGCTTTTATTGTCCTTATTAGGCGGAGCGACTTTGGAAAACCATCGTGATGAGGGTAAATCCGTGTCATTATTGAATACTTCTATCAGTATTGTGAAATACGATAGTGAAAGTGGTTTTCATATTGAGCAGCTTAACAATGTGGCTCATTTACAATGATCACAATCTGTTACCTAATTCACACATCGACACACTGTTAGTCTGTTAGCTCAAGCCCCAATACGCTCGTTTTAAATCTACTCATTATTTTTTATTTTAAATCTCAACCAAAGCAGCGTCTTTTCTGTATTAATGCCTCTACCGTAACTTCTAAAAAACCGTTTGTACTTAACGATTTAAACGGTTTTTTAGTATCAATTTATTTATATTCCATGCTTTTAAATACGGTCAAATTTTCAGGTGTTTTTGCAAATCAACTTTAAAATCCAACTGCTTGCCCCATCAAGCTCTACCCGTACTTAACCCTGCCTTGCCGTTTTCCCACAAGGTTTTCAGTAAAACTTTCCACGCCGACAATTTAGGATTGGGCTGTTTGCCTTGTCCGATCAAGTCCATTTGCGTCATATACCAGTTCATTTCCAGCATCGCGCCCGCTTTTTTATCAACCAACGCTACGCCCGTTTGGATGCGATCGGTCTGCACGGTTTGGTAAGTGCCGTTTTGCATTTTGTTTGCCAAATCAGGGACTAAGGCAAACGGGCGGGCGACGCCGACCAAATCCAAATGGCCGCTGGCGAGTGCATCTTCCATGGCGTTTTGCGAACGGAAGCCACCCGTAATAATCAACGGAGCTTGGCTGAATCTCTACCAACTTCTAATGTACCGTCAGTAATACTGACATTAGAGCTAATATCACTCATGTTTCTTGGTGCAAATAAAGTGGTGCCACTCCCTCTTTGAACAAAGTCAACAATCTTAGTAGTAGGGGAAGCTGAGGTCATTTCAGGCGTGAAGTTAAAATCATCTGTTTGTGCGAAATCAAATTTGACCTTTTGAGGATTCTCTTCAAGTTTAATTTTTTCTACATCAAACGTGCCTGCTTTGTTGTTATCACCAATTTGGATGTTGGTTGTACCATTTCCTACTCTTAATGTCCCCACAGTAAGTTTACTTTCATCTGCAACTAATACATTAACAGTATTGGTTTTAGAGCTCCAATCACTTGCGGCAACACGAATTTCGGCGTTTTTCGGGTACTGAAGCAATGAACCTTTACCGGTAACTGAAATTACCGTATTGGTGACATCTTCCGGGGTATCACGAAGCCATCCCCAAAAGTGAGGTGTCGGTTCAGTCCCTTCAAATTCACCGATTACCTGCCCACCATTGGAAACATATAAATTACCACTACCAAAGTTACCGATATTCATTGAATTATTGGCATCACTGGTTACAATGAGTTTACTGCCTTGCCCGTCAACGACAACAGTTCCTTTAGACTTGCGATGGTTGGCTATATGTAATGTCCCTTGTATATTTACAACAGAGCCCCCATCAATTCTAAGATTACCTTCATTACCATTACCACTACCAACTTGAACTAAGCCGTTAACCGTATCTGGGTTTACCTTCCCAAGGGTTTCCGGAATTCCGTCATTAGTCCCTTACAAAGTAACGCTTGCATTCGCAGCCAATGGCGCGGCTAATAGAAGCAACGTAAGTTTATTAAGTTTAAATTCCATAGTTTTTTTCCTCTCTGTCTCAGAATTAAGACGGGGCGCGATCATATCACTTTTTTATTGCTGAAACAAATTAGCAACCATATTATAAGAACCAAAACATCTAATAAAAAACCACCTTCAGAAGAAGGTGGATTTTGTTTTATATATTTGTTATTTGAATTACCAAGCGTAGCTATAACCTAACACGGCTTTCGCACCAGAACGGTTACCTTTATTGCCTAGAGAATTATAACGGTCAGCATACAGCACACTGGGATAAGCAGCCTTGGAATAGGTCTGTTTCTGATAATTTATATCGTAAATTTCAAACGGAAGCTATGAAGTCTCGTTATGAAGGGTATTTGGCAAAACAAACTGTAAATGCAACGGTTGAAGCAACAGTCTCCAGAAAAGCCGTCTTATCAGGCGCATTTGGCCTGGTAAAAGCAGGCGCAAAACTTGGTTTAAAAGCTTTACCATACGTTGGAGCTGCTTCATA
>NZ_JBQCTZ010000326.1:0-2453 GCF_051963715.1 Neisseria sp. P0001.S005
GAAGCAATAACAACGTCAAAGTTCAGGTTACCAGCTTTGATTTCAGCAGCCAGATCTTCAAAACCGACAATATCTGCACCAGCTTCTTTAGCAGCATCTGCATTTGCACCTTGAGTAAATACAGCTACGCGAGTTGTTTTACCGGTACCTTTAGGCAGAACGACTGAACCACGAATAACTTGGTCAGATTTACGAGGATCAACACCCAGGTTGAAAGATACGTCAACAGACTCATCAAATTTAGCAGTAGCAGCTTTTTTAACCAAAGCAATTGCTTCATCGATTGCGTACAGTTTGTTAGCTTCAACAGAAGAGCGCAGAGCTTTCAAGCGTTTAGATACTTTAGCCATTATACAACACCCTCCACATCCAAGCCCATTGAGCGAGCAGAGCCGGCGATAGTACGAACAGCCGCATCTAAGTCAGCAGCAGTCAAATCAGGCTCTTTAGTTTTAGCAATTTCTTCCAACTGAGCGCGGGTCAATTTACCCACTTTGTTAGTCAGAGGATTAGAACTACCTTTTTGCAGACCAGCAGCTTTTTTCAATAAGATAGAAGCTGGTGGAGTTTTCATCACAAAAGTGAATGATTTATCTGCAAATGCAGTGATCACGACTGGAATTGGCAAACCAGGTTCCATACCTTGGGTTGCAGCATTAAATGCTTTACAGAATTCCATGATATTCAAACCACGTTGACCCAAAGCAGGACCAACTGGGGGAGATGGATTGGCTTTACCTGCAGGAATTTGCAGTTTGATGTAGCCGATAATTTTCTTTGCCACTTAAGGACTCCTAAAAACGGGTATAACGCGGAACCATTCCGCTTCCCAAACAGAATTTGCGATTATATCCGCTTAAAAAAAATTTTTCAAGCGAATTAAACCACTTAAATCTTTTCAACCTGACCGAACTCTAATTCAACCGGTGTTTCACGACCAAAAATCTGAACTGAAACACGCAATCTATTACGCTCGTAGTTAACTTCATCAACAATTCCATTGAAATCGGCAAATGGACCTTCATTCACACGAACCTGCTGACCAACCTCAAATTCAACTTTTGGTTTTGGCTTCTCAACACCTGTTTTGGCTTGTTGCAAAATAGCATCTGCATCTTTTTGAGAAATTGGGATTGGACGATTTCCGCTACCACCTACAAAACCATTTACTCGAGGGGTACTCTTAACCAAGTGCCATGAATCATCAGTCATTTCCATTTCAACCAACACATAGCCTGGATAGAATTTACGCTCACTGATGGTTTTTCGGCCATTCTTGATATCTACCACTTCCTCTACAGGAACGAGAATCTGACCAAAATATTCTTCCATGTTTTCTCGAGCAATGCGCTCTTTCAATGTTTTTTGAACATTTTTCTCGAAACCGGAATAGGCCTGTACCACATACCAACGCTTTGACATCTTTACCCTTTCCTATTTAATAAAACATCAAAAAACAACCATGAAATAATTGTATCTGCAGCATAAATGAAGGCTGCTAAAACTGCAACGAAGATAATCACGAATACAGTCATTTTGACCGCTTCATCGCGACTCGGCCAAACTACCTTCTTGAACTCAGTCCAAGAGCTCTTAAAATATGCAAACAGACCTTCTTTCTTTTCAGGAGCCGGCTTATTACTTACCACAACTTCCTTTTTCTGATGGTTTTCTTTGCGTCCAGACGGATGTTCTGTCATCTTTACTCACTTATCAATACCCCACCCGCCTTCATTTTAGATAGTGGCATTGATCCATTAATTAATTCCAAATAATCTTAAAACTTAAGTACAAAAAAATTAACCGGCACAAGGCCGGTTAATTTTTTATTTGGCAGGCCAAGAGGGTCTCGAACCCCCAACCCTCGGTTTTGGAGACCGATACTCTACCAATTGAGCTATTGGCCTCTAAACTTAAGCGATTACAGAAGAAACCACACCCGCACCTACGGTACGACCACCTTCGCGAATCGCAAAGCGCAGACCTTCTTCCATAGCGATAGGCGCAATCAGTTCTACAGTAATGGTTACGTTCTCACCTGGCATTACCATTTCTACACCTTCTTCCAAAGTAACTGCACCAGTTACGTCAGTAGTACGGAAGTAGAATTGTGGACGGTAGTTAGCGAAAAATGGAGTGTGACGACCACCCTCTTCTTTGCTCAGTACGTATACTTCTGCTTTGAACTTGGTGTGAGGAGTGATAGTACCTGGTTTAGCCAATACTTGACCACGCTCTACGTCTTCACGTTTAGTACCACGCAGTAATACGCCTACGTTGTCACCAGCTTGACCTTCGTCCAGCAGTTTGCGGAACATTTCAACGCCGGTACAAGTAGTTTTTTGGGTTGCTTTCAGACCTACGATTTCGATCTCGTCACCAACGTGGATGATACCGCGCTCTACACGACCGGTTACTACTGTACCACGGCCAGAGATAGAGAATACGTCTTC
>NZ_JBQCTZ010000327.1:0-2438 GCF_051963715.1 Neisseria sp. P0001.S005
ATTTGCTGCGCCTGTTGAAAAAATAATGTTTGAGGCCGTCTGAAACTTTTCAGACGGCCTTTAGATGAAAGATAAAAAGATGAACATCATTGATACCGCCATTCCTGACGTAAAACTGCTTGAGCCGCAAGTCTTCGGCGATGCACGCGGCTTTTTTATGGAAACCTTCCGCGACGAATGGTTCAAGACCCAAGTCTGCAACCGCACCTTTGTGCAGGAAAACCACTCCAAATCCAGCAAAGGCGTATTGCGCGGCCTGCACTATCAAACCGAAAATACACAAGGCAAACTCGTACGCGTGGTTGTCGGCGAAGTATTCGATGTAGCTGTCGACATGCGTAAAGACTCCCCCACTTTCGGCAAATGGGTGGGCGAAATTCTGTCCGCAGAAAACAAACGCCAACTGTGGGTACCCGAAGGTTTCGCTCACGGCTTCTATGTACTGAGCGACGAAGCCGAGTTCGTCTATAAATGCACGGATTATTACAACCCCAAAGCCGAACACTCGCTGATTTGGAATGATCCGACCGTCGGCATCGACTGGCCGTTGCAAGGCGAGCCGAACCTGTCGCCTAAAGACTTGGCAGGCAAAGTATTGGCCGAAGCCGTCACGTTTTAAAAAGTTTTAAAAATAATTCAGGCCGTCTGAAAGAATGTTCCTCTTTTCAGACGGCCTACAAATCCATTAATAACAATAATCGACGAAAACGCATTGTGAAAAACGCCTACATCCCCTCTCGCGGCATCCGCGAAATCCCCCATCTCTCCACCCTATTGTCTGAGTTTCATATCTGCAAAGACGGAAAAGGAGCAGAGGCTGTTGTCGGCTGGGGTTTGCGCCCGACAACACACAAAGCGCGTGCTTTCGCCGCTGAACACCAGCTTCCCTTTATTGCTTTGGAAGACGGCTTTTTGCGATCGCTCGGCCTGGGAGTCGCCGGTTATCCCCCTACTCCATCGTCTATGACAACATCGGCATCTACTACGACACCACACGTCCTTCGCGTTTGGAACAACTGATTCTTGCCGCCGATGCCATGCCGTCTGAAACCTTGGCTCAGGCGCGGCAGGCGATGGATTTCATCCTAAAACACCACCTGTCCAAATACAACCACGCGCCCGAACTTTCAGACAATCATCCCTTACGCTCCCCATCCAAGTCTGAAACCGTCCTCATTATCGACCAAACCTTCGGCGATATGGCCATCCAATATGGCGGCGCAGACGCCTCTACGTTTGAACTGATGTTTCAGACGGCTTTAAATGAAAACCCGCAAGCCGATATTTGGGTCAAAACCCATCCCGATGTTTTGTGCGGCAAAAAACAAGGCTATCTGACCCAACTGGTGCAGAACACCGCGTCCATCTTCTGGCAGAAGACATCAACCCGATTTCTTTGTTGCAAAACGTCGATAAAGTTTATTGCGTTACCTCGCAAATGGGTTTTGAGGCACTTTTGTGCGGCAAGCCGCTGACCACCTTCGGCCTGCCGTGGTATGCCGGATGGGGTGTAAGCGACGACCGCCATCCTAAAATCGGCAGCCTTGTTCGAACCCAACGCCGCGCCCCCCGCAACTTGCTGCAGCTCTTCGCCGCAGCCTATCTGCAATACAGCCGCTACCTCAACCCCAATACCGACGAAGCAGGCAACCTCTTTGATGTCATCGACTATCTGGCGACGGTCAAACGCAAAAACGACAAATTGCGTGGCGAGTTATATTGCGTCGGTATGTTTTTGTGGAAACGCGCGGTTGCCAAACCGTTCTTTAACGTACCCTCTTGCCGTCTGAAATTTATCTCTTCCACCCAAAAACTGGCCGGGGTCAAACTGTCCGACGATACACGCATCCTTGCTTGGGGCAACGGCAAAGAGGCCATCGTCCGCTTTGACGAACAACACCACATCCCCCTGCTGCGCATGGAAGACGGCTTTATCCGCTCGGTCGGACTCAGCTCCAACTTAGTGCCGCCGCTGTCGCTCGTTACCGACGATATGGGTATTTACTTCAATGCCGAAACCCCGTCCCGTCTCGAACACATCCTACAAAACCAAAACTTCGACGATCAGAGACCTTTGCAAAATTCCCCAAAATCCCCTAAATTCCTACCAAGACATTTAGGGGATTTTCCATGACCACCTTCTTCCAGCAAACCGCACAAGCCATGATCGCCAAACACATCGACCGCTTCCCACTATTGAAGTTAGATCAAGAGACCTTTGCAAAAAAGTCCTTCCCCAACAGCCGAAACCTAAACAAAGGTTTTCGGCTATTTCCCTCCCCAAATCACTCCTAATTCTACCCAAATGCCCCCTTAATCCTCCCCGGACGCCCTATAATTGGGCATCCGGGCCGCCTTTTAGGCGGCAACAGGCACACTTAGCCTGTTGGCCGCTTTCAACAGGTTTAAACACATCGCCTTCAGATGGCTTTGCGCAC
>NZ_JBQCTZ010000328.1:0-2428 GCF_051963715.1 Neisseria sp. P0001.S005
TGTCGCAGTTGCGTTCATTGGTTAAATCGGCAGTGTCGGTTTCAGACAATACTGCCGAACCCACGCCGTCTGAAAAAGTCAAATCGCAGCCTGCGCCTGTTTCTGCCGCCCTGTATAAACCCGAACCTCAACCGGCCAAGCCTATCGTTACGCCTCCTAAGAGCGTACAGAGCGAATTTAACCGGCCTTTGACTGTTCCGGAAGGGCTCAATTCCTTAAAAGAGCGTTTTTCGGCAGGCAGCATCAATCCTGCTCTGCAACAAGACGCACCTATATTGGAAGGCGAGGGCGATATGCCGCGCCTGTTGGGTACTTCGCCGCAAATGGTCGAAGTACGCCACCTGATTCGCAGATTGGCCCACAGCCTTGTTCCCGTTTATATTTCCGGTGAGTCCGGTACGGGTAAAGAGCAGGCGGCGCGCACGATTCACGAGCTGTCCGACCGTGCCGACAAACCGTTTATTGCCGTCAACTGCGGTGCCATTCCTGAAAACCTGATGGAAAGCGAATTTTTCGGTTACAAAAAAGGCAGCTTTACCGGCGCGGATCAAGACCGTTTAGGTTTTTTCCAACACGCTGACGGCGGCACTTTGTTCCTTGACGAAGTTGCCGATTTGCCGCTTGCCATGCAGGTCAAACTCCTGCGCGCCATTCAAGAAAAAGCCGTGCGCCGTATCGGCGATGCGCGGGAAACCTTTGTAGATGTGCGCATTATTTGTGCAACTCACAAAAACCTCGAAGCTTTGGTCGAAAGCGGCGCATTCCGTCAGGACTTGTATTACCGCCTCAACGTTGTCACCCTGCACATGCCGCCTTTGCGCGAAATGCGCGAAGACTTGGGCGCGCTGATTTTGTATCTGCTGTACAAACACCGTCACGGCAATCAAACCTACAAACTCAGCCCGAAAGCCCAAGAAGCCCTGTTGCATTACAGCTATCCCGGCAACTTCCGCGAATTGGAAAACATCCTCGAGCGCGCCGTTGCGTTGACGGTCGGTCAAGTGATACAAGTGGACGACTTGCAGATTCAAAACGCCCCACAGATTAAGGCTGAACGCAGCGGCTTCTCCTTTGACGATATTGCCGAACCTGACGCGCGCGAAACTACGCTCAATCACAGCCCCATTCTGCCGTTTGATCCGCGTACCATGCAGATACAGGATTACCTCGATCAAGTGGAACGCAGCATCATCGAGCAGGCTTTGCAGCAAACCCGTTACAACCGTACCCAAGCCGCCAAGCTTTTGGGCATCAGCTTCCGCTCTATGCGCTACCGCATGGAACGCTTGGACATCAATTAAAACGTTCAGACGGCCTGAGTTTTCAAGGCCGTCTGAAACATGGGCATCATGTACAAGATTTATTTTGACGAAACCTCATCTGCCGAACTTCGCAGCCTTGCCGCGCCGTTCGGGCTGACCGTTATCGACCGGCAGCCTGAAGAAGGCAGTTTCCTTATCGCTGACGAAAGCGGCATCAGTTTGTGCCGCGCCGGTGAAAAAGGCCGTGTCCGCGTTGATTTTGATGGCGGTGCCGCCCATTATCGGCGCACTAAAGGTGGAGGCGAGTTGATTGCCAAAGCAGTCAACCATACTGCGCAACCGACTGTCTGGGATGCTACCGGCGGACTGGGGCGCGACAGTTTTGTGCTTGCCTCGTTGGGTTTGAAGGTACACACTTTTGAACAAAATCCTGCCGTTGCCTGTCTACTTTCAGACGGCCTCAATAGGGCAGGGCAAAGTGAAGAGGCACGGGAGATTGCCCAGCGAATTACTTTGCACTTCGGCAATGCCGTTGATTTAATGCAGGAATTGGCCGCGCAAAAAGGCAGACCCGATGTAGTGTACCTTGACCCGATGTATCCGGAGCGTCGCAAAACCGCCGCCGTGAAAAAAGAAATGGCTTACTTTCACGATTTGGTCGGCGCGGCACAAGACGAAGCCGAATTGTTGGACGCTGCATTGAATACCGCCAAAAAGCGCATTGTCGTCAAACGCCCGCGCTTGGGCGAGTTTCTCGATGGGCGCAAACCTGCTTATCAATACACAGGCAAAAGCACGCGTTTTGACGTTTACCTTCCGACAAGGCCGTCTGAAGACTAGAAGCAAACTTGCAACATATCAAAAGAAACCGCCGGTGTTATCAGCGTGGCGGCAAAGTGTGATATAAATACCCTTCCCCAAACTTCATTGGAGCAAACTATCATGGAATTAGTATTCATCCGTCACGGACAAAGCGAATGGAACGCGAAAAACCTTTTCACCGGCTGGCGCGACGTCAAGCTGAGCGAACAAGGTTTGGCAGAAGCCGCAGCAGCAGGTAAAAAGCTGAAAGAGAAAGGCTATGAGTTTGACATCGCCTTTACCTCCGTTCTGACCCGTGCCATCAAAACCTGTAACATCGTTTTGGAAGAATCCGACCAACTGTT
>NZ_JBQCTZ010000329.1:0-2338 GCF_051963715.1 Neisseria sp. P0001.S005
TCATCCACTGTAAACGAACTTTCTTCAAAGGATAAATTGCAAAATTTGATAAACGGCTTTAAACACGACAAAGATGGCACGTTCACAGCCAAAGCATTGGCTGACAATGCCGATGTGGTGGCAAATTTTAGAGATGAGTTGCGAGAGACCTTAAAACAAAATCAGACTCAAGAAGTCGCTCAAAATACTCCGCAAGTTCAAGAAGAGTGCAGCTATGGCGGTCGGTCGTTTGGTTAAATCCTTCCCAAATTTGAAGAATGCTGATAGCACGTTTCCCCTTATTCTTTCAATAGATAGTTACGCATGAATAATAACGAACTTGAACAGGCACATAATCTTTTGCTTGAAACCGCCGAGGTAATGGTACAATTTAGGCAAAGTGCTCATCAGATTGTCCAAAATCTTGAGGATAAATTGGATAAATCACTTTACGATCAACGCAAGATGATTACAGAGATGGTACGCGCGGAAGTGACGAAAGAAATGTCAAATTCTGTGGCAGGGTATGTGCGTGATATGGAAAAGGCACGCAACCAAATGGCTGATCAAGTACGTGAATTCAATGTATATTTGAATAAGGTAAATGAAGAAAATCAGAAGATTTCTTCACGTTTGGTATGGATTGTTTCGCTTGCAATGGCAACATTGGTTATTGGAGGATTGGCATTATCTTTTTTCTATGCCATGCTGATTGATCAAAAACGACAGGATGCAGATATGGTCGGTCGCATCAATAGAGCCAATATCGTGCGATGCGGCGATGAACTTTGTGCCAAGACAGGTAAAAGCGTAGAAAATGGCTATCGGGTTATTCAGCATAGATAGCTGAGGAACTAAAGGCCGTCTGAAAAATCAGGATAACTGGTTTTCAGGCGGTCTTTGTTCTTATAATAGCGGTTTATTTTTTTACACACCCAGCAACGGAGTTTCCATGCAGTTTTCAGCATTCGGCGAAAAATTCACACAACACAGCGGTATTTTGCAGTTGATGGACGATTTGGGCGACGCGCTCAAAAGCGACAAGCCCGTCAATATGCTTGGCGGCGGTAATCCGGCGAAGATTGCTGAAGTCAATGCGGTGTTCGCCGATGTGTTTTCCAAGCTGGCGGCGGAACACGCTGTTGAGAATATCGGCAATTATTCCAATCCGCAGGGCGATGCGGCGCTGATTGCGGCTTTGACTGAGTTTCTCAACCGCGAATACGGCTGGAACCTGACGGCGGACAATATCGCGCTGACCAATGGTTCGCAAAATGCGTTTTTCTATTTGTTTAACTTGTTCGGCGGCAAATTCAATCTTTCAGACGGCCAAACGGCTGAGAAAGCCATTTTGCTGCCGCTGGCGCCTGAATATATCGGTTATGCGGACGTGCATGTCGAGGGGCAGCATTTTATTTCGGTAAAACCGAAAATCGAAAATGTCGAACACGAAGGCGAAGCAGGCTTTTTCAAATACCGCGTGGACTTTGACGCGCTGGAGAGCCTGACTGAATTGAAAGAGGGCAAAATCGGTGCGATTTGCTGTTCGCGCCCGACCAACCCGACCGGCAATGTGTTGACCGACGGCGAGATGGCGCGTTTGGATGCGTTGGCGCAGGAGCACGGGATTCCGCTGATTATCGACAACGCTTACGGAATGCCGTTCCCGAATATTATTTACAGCGATGTGACGCTCAACTGGCACGAAAACATCATCCTCTGCTTCAGCCTTTCTAAAATCGGCCTGCCCGGCGTGCGCACCGGCATTATTGTCGCTGCGCCGGAAGTGGTCAAAGCCGTCAGCAGTTTGAATGCGATTGTGAACTTGTCGCCAACCCGTTTCGGCGCGGCGATTGCGGCTCCGCTGTTGAACGACGGCCGTCTGAAACAGCTGGCCGACGAAGTGATTCAGCCGTTTTACCGTCAGCAGGCGCAAACGGCGGTTTCCCTGCTCAAGCGTGAATTGGGCGCGTATCCGTTGAAAATCCACAAGCCTGAAGGTGCGATTTTCTTGTGGCTTTGGTTTGAAAACCTGCCTGTTTCATCGCAAACCTTGTACGAAATGCTCAAAGCCGAAGGCACGCTGATTATTCCGGGCGAGCATTTCTTTGTCGGCATTGATAGGCAAGACTATCCGCACGCGCACGAGTGCATCCGTATGAGCATTGCGCAAGACGCGGAAACGCTGGAAAAAGGCATTGCCGCGATCGGTCGAGTGGTGCGCGGTTTGTACGATAAAAAATAAACGCTTTGAATAGGCAAAGGCCGTCTGAAACGTGGGTAATCGGGTTTCAGACGGCCTTTTTGTCGGATTTAGATATGGTGGATAACCAGTTTTTTGCCTTCGTAATCGAGGACG
>NZ_JBQCTZ010000330.1:0-2329 GCF_051963715.1 Neisseria sp. P0001.S005
CCGATTGCCCCAAGAAACACAACAATAAAAGGACGCCCCGTGAGTATCGAACAAGTCAATCTCGACATCATGAATGTCAACTTCACCATCAACACGCCGAGTGAAGAAAAAGCCACCCTGCTACAAGCCGTTGAAATGCTCAACAAAAAAAGCGACGCGATTAAAGAAAGCGGCCGCATCGTCGGCACGGACAAAATCGTCGTCATGGCAGCCCTCAACGTCGTACACGACCTCTTGAAAACCACCCTCAACGACGATTTGGCAATCGGTGAATTTGAGCGTAAAATAACCGACATGAACAACGCGTGCCAAAAAGCACTGGCGCGCTTGGAGCAAAACTAATTTCCCCTTTTCCCTGCGGTGTTCGCGAAGGCATATATTCCTTTGAACCAATACGTTCGCTTTAGGTTGCCGGGAGCTGTAGTGGGCGCGAGTGTCCGTTTATCGGACGCACCCGAAACTACCCGAGGTGACCGCCTTGTCAGCAAGGTTCAAGCGGATTCAGCCTAAACGGCACTCGTGGGGATTCCCTAAAAAAAGCCATACCGACAGGTGTGGCTTTTCCCTTTCTAAGTAAAGACTTTCGTAAAGATTTCCGGCCGTCTGAAAAAACCGCATATTCATGCATCAAACACACTCAATTAAGATTGACAAAAACCAATCTCCTCTTTAAAATCCATAACTTTCTATATATATCTGGATTCCAACCATGAAAACCTTCTCTGCAAAACCCCACGAGGTGAAGCGCGAATGGTTCGTCATTGACGCAGAAGACAAAGTTCTGGGTCGTGTCGCAGCCGAAGTCGCACACCGTCTGCGCGGCAAACACAAACCCGAATACACCCCTCACGTTGATACTGGCGACTACATCATCGTCATCAACGCAGACAAACTGCGCGTGACTGGTGCTAAATTCGAAGACAAAAAATACTTCCGTCACTCTGGTTTCCCAGGCGGCATCTACGAGCGTACTTTCCGCGAAATGCAAGAGCAATTCCCAGGCCGCGCTTTGGAACAAGCCGTAAAAGGCATGTTGCCTAAAGGTCCTCTGGGCTACGCCATGATCAAAAAACTGAAAGTGTACGCCGGCGCCGAACACGGCCACGCTGCACAACAACCTAAAGTTTTGGAACTGAAATAATAAGGACACGACATGAACGGTAAATACTACTACGGCACAGGCCGCCGCAAAAGTTCAGTGGCTCGTGTATTCTTGACTAAAGGTACCGGCCAAATCATCGTAAACGGCCGCCCCGTTGACGAATTCTTCGCACGTGAAACCAGCCGCATGGTTGTACGTCAACCTCTGGTTCTGACTGAAAATGCCGAATCTTTCGACATCAAAGTTAACGTAACCGGTGGCGGCGAAACCGGTCAATCCGGCGCTATCCGTCACGGTATCACCCGCGCCCTGATCGACTTCGATGCAGCCCTGAAACCAGCCCTGTCTCAAGCAGGCTTCGTTACTCGCGATGCTCGTGAAGTTGAACGTAAAAAACCAGGTTTGCGCAAAGCACGTCGCGCAAAACAATTCTCCAAACGTTAATACGTTTCTAGGATCGAATCAAAAGCCTTGCTCTGCAAGGCTTTTTTCATTTATAAAACGATAATCCAATATCCCCCGCAATATATGATGAAAACTCTGCTCCACTACGCCAAATCATTGCTTCAGGCTGTGATTATCTTCATCTTCTTATCCATGATTGTCGACTGGGTGCGCAAGCCTGACCAACCCTTGCAGTCGGCAGCACAAACCATCACTTTAACCGATGGACAAACCACTTCCCTCCAATCCTTCAGCCAAAATCGGGTTGCCGTCGTTTATTTTTGGGGCAGCTGGTGTCGTATTTGTTCATACACATCATCAACCATAGAAAAACTACACCAAGACGATATCCCAACACTGGGCATAGCCTTGCGCTCCGGAAGCGACGCGGACATTGCCCACCATATGCAACAAAACAATCTATCCTTTCCAAACTTCAATGATTCAGACGGCCTGATGGCTCAAAAATGGAATATAGCCGTCACACCGACCATTATCATATTAAAAGATGGCAAAATGATTCATCACACATCCGGGCTTTCTAGCTACATCGGCTTAAAAATCAGAATTTACTTAGCAGACATCTTCGGCTAAATTCATTGAAAATCCACCAAAAATAGAAAATCCAAAGAATCATCTTCGCCGAATATTTTTATCCTATTCCACTTCATAAATAAATAAACTATCTCTTTCCCGATAACATATGATTTTGTTGAGATTATAAAGAAAATAGACTAAGATATAACCATAAGAACAATTGGAAACATTATTATCAAAACAAAC
>NZ_JBQCTZ010000331.1:0-2314 GCF_051963715.1 Neisseria sp. P0001.S005
ATGGGGCGGTCTTTAAAGTCTTTGCGTTTAACAAGGTTGGAAACCGCATACAATGTTTTTCCCGCACCGGGAACGCCTGTATATAAGTAAAGCATTTTTAACCCTCGCTTTTGACGATAGTGGACAGTTTCTTAAAGCCCTTTATCGTTGCTATAAATGTGAATGCGCCAAATATCCAATTCAGCATAACGCCGAAACCCATGATATATACGATTTGCAATGCGTCTTCAGGGAAACCGCCAATATGGTTTTGAACCTGCTGAATGAAATAGGATTGCAACTGGCGAAATCCCGCCACTGTTACGAAAGAAAGCCCTATGGCGGTCAATATTCTGCCCGCCACTGACATTAAAACCGCTGTTATCAAACTGCCCCAGTTCATAGCTCCTCCAATGCGCTATAGACGAACCATGCACAGGTTAGAATGGTCATCATGATTAAGACGGGTCTCAATTTTGCGGCAAAGTCGCAAAGCGGCTGATAGCTGAATTCGACTTGCCCAAATGCGCCTAAATCGACACTTTTGGGCTGCGGACAAACCCCATCTGTCTGAAATATATTTTCAGGTCTAAAATTTAAATCTATTGTTTGCTCAGGTAATTTAATATCTTCCACCTTTGCTCCAAAAATACATTGATCAGCATTTGGATTTTTCTGACAAAAATCTTTTTCTTTTTCATTTTGATTCTGTTTATTTTGACTGTTCGAATCATTTGGAGTAGTGGGAGAATTAGGGCTATTTGGTGTATTTGGATTGTCTGGACTCTCCTGTCTGCTCGGTGTTGTCTTTTCGGGCTTATTCGGTGCTTCTGGACTATTTGGCTTTAAATCTGGACGTGGTACATAATCAACGCCCACGGTGCCGTCTTCATGCATTTTGAATCTTGTTTGTTGAGGGGTGCTACTGCCTTCGGGTGTGTACGGCGCACTAAGTGCGATATCAGGGCTGAATGTGCTTTGCTCGGCAGACTGATTCAAAACGCCCATTTTTGCCAGTTGATTCATCAATTCCGCATGATTTGTCTGATTGTTCTCAAGCATTCGTTTTAAAATGTCTAACATTTCTTTTTGTGTCAGCATGAAGTCATTAGAATTAACTGAATCATTATTATTTATAATATTTTGACGATTTAATTCGCTATTGGGATAAAAACTAATAGATAAAAACCGACCCCAAGTACCTGGATATTTTGGACTATATGTAATAGTCAAATCATCTGAATATTTATAAGAAATAGCAGATTTGATGTCGTATAAATGAAAATTTCCTACGTCAGATCTACCAACACCAGAAGATGTTTTATAGCTTCTCCATTCAATACTTTCGCCTTTTTCATCCCCCCATTCTCTAAACCTAACAAGTACAACATTTTTTCCAGATTTTTCTTGTTCTTCTAAATTTTCTTTTTTTTCTTGCTGTGCTTTGCCTTTTTGTGCTGCTTCTGCTGCTTTTTTAGCTGCTGCATTTGCTACTGCTTTTTGATAGTTGCCTTCGGCTTCTGCTTGTTTTTGTGCTGCATAAAATCTTTCTGCTGCATCTTTAAATTGTTGCGGTGATGGATTATTCACTAACCCTAAAGATCGACCTAAATTCACAATCGATTCAGGTAATCCGCCAAATAGGTTATTTCCGAAATCTGCTAAAGCAAGCACCGAACCTTCAAAAGCTGACTGATAATTTCCAGCTCTTAATTGAGCTGCTACATATGATCCATTTTTACTTAACGCATTTGCAGCCGATGAACCAACCCAAACACCATTAGCAGTTTTTTGAATCGCGCTTGTACCTACTCTTTGATTAACAGTCGTATTCATTGTTCCAGTTTCGCCATAACGACCTGTAACCGTTACTGTTTTGCCTTGGCTACCATTAATATTTTCGCCATTTTTAGTTACTGTCGGTTTGCCTTTGTTTTGTACATCAACTTTCCAAACGCCTGTTTTTGGATCGTAGCCACGACGTTGCAAGGCTTGGTCACTTGGGAAACCTGCATTTTGATGTTGTGCCGGCGGAGGAAGGCCGACTTCTGCCCTTACTGGAGCAGCGAATAAAGCAGCAGACAGAGCAAGGCATAAGGCAGTATGCCGATGATTAACATTGCTTCGGGTATCATTCTTCATTACTCTTTTCTCTCGTGGATAATATGAATTTGTAGATTAGGTTGACGACAAATACCGTAGCGACGATTGAAACGCACATCAGACCTATCTCTTTACCCAACTTGTGATATTCCATGGGGTCGCAATCGGGAAAGGTCAGTTTGACTTGCTGTTCGTTATACTGCCATGTAGAGCCATTAAAAACGGGGTGATG
>NZ_JBQCTZ010000332.1:0-2286 GCF_051963715.1 Neisseria sp. P0001.S005
AAAGGCGGCGTAGGCAAGACCACTACCAGCGCCAGCATCGCAACCGGCCTGGCCCTGCGCGGCCACAAAACTGCCGTAATCGACTTCGACGTCGGTTTGCGCAACCTTGACCTGATTATGGGTTGCGAACGCCGCGTCGTATACGACCTCATCAACGTTATCCACGGCGAAGCGACTCTCAACCAAGCCCTTATTAAAGACAAAAACTGCGAAAACCTCTACATCCTGCCTGCATCGCAAACCCGCGATAAAGACGCACTGACCCGCGAAGGTGTAGACAACGTGATGAAAGAGTTAGCCAGCGAAAAAATGGGCTTCGAATTCATCATCTGCGACTCTCCTGCCGGTATCGAACAAGGCGCACTGATGGCGCTCTACTTTGCCGACGAAGCCATCATTACCACCAACCCGGAAGTATCCAGCGTCCGCGATTCCGACCGTATCTTGGGCATTTTGCAAAGCAAATCCCGCAAAGCAGAACAAGGCAGCACTGTTAAAGAGCACCTGCTGATTACCCGCTATTCCCCTGAGCGCGTGGCCAAGGGCGAAATGCTGTCTGTTCAAGACATCTGCGATATCTTGCGTATTCCGTTGATCGGTGTGATTCCTGAATCACAAAACGTTCTGCAAGCTTCCAACGCCGGCGAACCTGTCATCCACCAAGACAATGCCGCAGCAGCAGAAGCCTACAAAGACGTTATCGCCCGCCTCTTGGGTGAAAACCGCGAAATGCGTTTCCTCGAAGCTGAGAAGAAAAGCTTCTTAAAACGACTGTTCGGAGGTTAATACATGTCACTGCTCGATATGCTGTTCGGCAGAAAGCCGAAAACCGCCACAGTCGCGCGCGACCGCCTGCAAATCATCATCGCACAAGAACGCGCACAAGAAGGCCAAGCTCCAGACTATCTGCCGACCTTGCGTAAAGAGTTGTTGGAAGTCCTGTCCAAATACGTCAACGTATCATTGGACGACATCCGCATCTCCCAAGAGAAACAAGACGGCTTGGACGTTCTTGAGCTGAACATCACCCTGCCGGAACAAAAAAAGGCTTAACACATGACCTTGACCGAATTGCGTTACATCGTAGCCGTCGCACAAGAACGTCACTTCGGACGTGCCGCACGACGCTGCTTTGTCAGCCAGCCCACCCTCTCCATCGCCATCAAAAAGCTGGAGGAAGAGCTGTCGGTATCCCTGTTCGACCGTAGCAGCAACGATATCATCACGACCGAAGCGGGAGAGCGCATTGTCGCCCAAGCCCGCCGGGTTCTGGAAGAAGCAGAACTCATCAAGCACCTTGCCAATGAAGAGCAAAACGAATTGGAAGGCGCGTTCAAACTCGGCCTGATTTTCACCGTTGCCCCCTACCTTCTGCCCAAGCTCATTACCGCGCTGCGTGAAACCGCGCCGAAAATGCCGCTGATGCTGGAAGAGAACTATACCCACATCCTGACCGAGTCGCTCAAACGTGGCGATGTCGATGCAATCGTCGTTGCCGAACCGTTCCAAGAGCCAGGCATCGTGACCGAGCCTCTGTATGACGAACCTTTCTTCGTCATTGTTCCCAAAGGCCATCACTTTGAAGAACTCGATGCCGTTACGCCTCAGCTTTTGGGCGAAGAACAAGTGTTGCTGCTGTCCGAAGGTAACTGTATGCGCGACCAAGTGTTGGCAAGCTGTTCCGAATTGGCTTCCAAACAGAAAATCCAAGGTTTGACCAATACCCTGCAAGGCAGCTCCATCAACACCATCCGCCACATGGTTGCCAGCGGTTTGGCCATCAGCGTCATGCCAGCTACCGCATTGACCGAAAACGACCATATGCTTTTCAGCATTATCCCGTTTGAAGGCAATGCGCCGCACCGCCGTGTCGTTTTGGCCTATCGCCGCAACTTTGTCCGTCCGAAAGCACTGACTGCTTTGCGTACTGCCATTTTGCAATCGCAACTGACCGGTGTAACATTCGTCAACGAATGAACCGCAAAACAAAAGGCCGTCTGAACATTCAGACGGCCTTTTTATTTTTAACCGAATAAAGGATTAGTAGCGAGTATGAACTTGACTGCCGATAACGCCACCCAAAGCCGCACCACCCAAGGTAGAGCCGGTATCGCCACCAATCAAGTTACCTGCCACGCCACCCAATACCGCACCAGCAGCAGTGTTGCGTTGGGTTTGAGTCATATTGGCACATGCACCCAAAGAGGCAGCCAGCATGATCAAGGTCACAGTTTTTGCAAAAGTTTTCTTCATGGTTTGATTCTCCATCAGGGGTTAAGCTGTATA
>NZ_JBQCTZ010000333.1:0-2286 GCF_051963715.1 Neisseria sp. P0001.S005
GCCGCACAGCAGAAGAAAGCGCTCTTCTGGCTGGTGCTTTTCCATATTTTTATTATTGCCGCCAGCAACTATCTGGTACAGTTCCCCTTTCAAATTTTCGGTATCTTTACCACTTGGGGCGCATTCTCCTTCCCCTTTATCTTCCTCGCTACCGACCTGACCGTGCGCATTTTCGGCGCGCAGTTGGCGAGACGGATTATTTTTTGGGTGATGTTCCCCGCCCTGCTGCTCTCTTACGTCTTCTCCGTCCTCTTTCATGACAGCAACTGGACAGGCTGGGCATCTTTGGCCGAATTTAACACCTTCGTCGGTCGCATCGCATTGGCCAGCTTTTCCGCCTATGCGCTCGGGCAAATCCTCGATATTTTCGTGTTCAACAAATTACGCCGTCTGAAATCATGGTGGATTGCCCCTACTGCTTCCACTGTGTTCGGCAACGCGTTAGACACGCTGGTGTTTTTCGCCGTTGCCTTTTATGCGAGCAACGATGAATTTATGGCGGCAAACTGGCAGGGCATCGCATTTGTCGATTATCTGTTCAAACTCGCCATCTGCACCCTCTTCTTCCTGCCTGCATACGGCATCGTATTGAGCATCTTGACCAAAAAACTGACTTCCTTAAACGTCCGTCAAGAAATGCCCGAATCGGTTTTAGCCAAATAAGCAATAGATAAAAAACAAGGCCGTCTGAAACTTTAATCGTTCAGACGGCCTTTTATGTTTTCAAATGATTAACCGGTCAATTGTTTGGTAATCAGTTTTTTCAGCGGTGGGAAGTTATTGCTTGCACGCAATACCAAACCGCGCAGCAGTTTCGCCGGAGCAGTTTCATTGGTAAAGAGTTTCAGCAACATATTGGTGCCGTGGTAAATCGGATGGGCGTGGAACATATGCTTGGTGCTGTATTTTTCCAGCAGGCTCTTCGCACCAATATCCTGACCGCGTTGCTCGGCTTCGAGAACCAATTTAGCCAAAAGATCGGCACTTGCCAGACCCAAGTTGAAGCCGTGCGCAGTCACCGGATGCATACCAACTGCGGCATCGCCGATCAACGCGCTGCGTTTACCATAGAAACGTTGGGCAATCATGCCGACCAAAGGATAATTGTGAATGGTGCTGACCAATTCCATATCGCCCAAACGGCCTTTGAGTTGCTCTTTCACGCTGGCTGCCAACTCTTCCGGCGACATGTTTTTAATCGTTTCGGCTTTATCGCTGTCCACCGTAATCACTGTATTGGTCAAGTGTTCTTCCAAAGGCAGCAACGCAATGGTGCGGCCGTAGTGGAAGCATTCATATGCGGTATGCAGGTTGGACAGAGTATGCTTCATGCGGCACACAAACATGGTGCGGCTGTAATCGTGCATATCGGAAGAAATACCCAATTGACGGCGCGTTTGCGAGAAGCGGCTATCGGCGGCCAACAACAGACGGCCGGTCAATACTTCGCCGCTTTCCAAAATGACTTGCGCCTCATCGTCAGAAGTTTTGACTTCTTTAACATTGGTGCCGGTCAGAATTTTGACGTTGTCCAATTTGGACACGACTTCATAAGCGGCTTTACGGATATTGTGATTGGAAATCAAATAGCCCAAGCAGTCCGCAGGCTCGCCGCGCGCCTGAGTCGGTTGCGGGAAGTGGAGCTGGTAATCGGAATGGCCATTCAACACTTTGGCATCGCGCAAAGGATAAATTTCGTCTTTTGGAATCAAATCCCACATACCCAATCGCTGCATGATTTCACGCGACAAGTGCGTCAATGCGATTTCACGGCCGTCATACGGCGGATTTTGCAACACTTCTAAAGGACTTCTTTCAATCAGGGTTATGTTCAAACCACTTCCGGCCAACTCTGCGGCAAAACTTAATCCGGCAGGGCCTGCGCCGACGACGAGAATATCACTGTGTAAGCTCATGGGAGGAATTCCTTGTATTCAACTGATACGGATTTTTTCAGACGGCCTTAAGTTTACTGTGTTTAGCTACATGAGGGTAAATCAAAGGCATTTGATAGATTATATAGAAAGAGTCGATAGAATAAAACAAAGACTATCGATTGTAAGCACGTTTTTACTTTGGCCTTAATATAAATCAAGCTTCACGACATACGGATTTTATCAAACAGACAAAACAGTCTGACAAACAAAAACCGCATTCCGAAAAGGAATGCGGCTTTCAATCGTAAAACGATTATTCTTCAGAACCGGTGTAAGGACGGATGCTGACGGTTTTACGGTTCAGCGCGCCTTTGGTTTTGAATTCAACGTAACCGTCGACTTTAGCAAA
>NZ_JBQCTZ010000334.1:0-2286 GCF_051963715.1 Neisseria sp. P0001.S005
GACGATGATGCCAAAGAATGGGATGTTGAAGCCATGCTCGAGCAGCTGAAAGAAGGCACCGAGGAACAAAACAAAGAACGAGCCTCCCGCAACATACCGGAAATAGAAACACGCGGCTGGGTAGAAAAACCGCAATATGATGCAAAGACCCATCGTCTGATTTGGTCGATTGACATTCTGAATAAAAACGAACCCGACCCCAATCCTACCATCAACTACAATACTTTCCAGCTTGGACGCGAAGGCTATATTGAATTGACTATGATCACCGACTTGAAAAGCATAGATCAATACAAACCTATTGTGCAAGAATTGTTGGGTAATATCGAATTCAATGAAGGCAAGCGCTACAGCGATTTCAATGCCGCAACCGACAAAGTGGCTGAATACGGACTGGCTGCCTTGGTTGGCGGTATCGCTGCAAAAAAACTGGGATTATTAGCTTTGGCCGGCGCATTACTGGCTAAATTCGGCAAACTGATTATTTTCGGTGCTGTTGCAGCAGGCGCATTGTTTAAAGGCCTGTGGCGCAAAAAAGATAAAAATAAACTGAACGAAGAAGAATAAATAAATCCTGTTCAAAATAAAAAGGCCGTCTGAAAAATTTTCAGGCGGCCTTTTATCATTCATGCCTTACGAACGGATCCGTTTCAACACTTCTTCTTTGCCGATTAATGCCAATACGGCATCAACGCTTGGAGTTTTTGCCGTACCGCAGACAGCGAGGCGCAGGGGCATACCGAGTTTGCCCATTTTGATGCCTTCTTCGTCGCAGAAAGGTTTGAAGAGGTCGTGGATGGCTTCGGCGTTCCAGTCTTCCAGCCCTTCGAGGCGTTCGGCAAAGCGCAGCATACGGGCGGCGGCTTCGTCGTCCCAGTGTTTCTGCACGTCAGCTTCGGCAGGGGTTTGTTTGACGTAGAAGTAGAGGCACTCGTCGGCAAGCGTGTTCAGGTCTTGGGCGCGGTCTTTGACCAATGCCAACACATCTTCCAAAGCAGGCTTGCTTGTTTCGTGGATATCGCGCAGGGCGAGGCGCGGTTTCACCATTTCGGCCAGTTTCTCGTTGGCGGTGATTTTGATGTGTTCGCCGTTAATCCAGTAGAGTTTCTTCAAATCCATGCGACTTGGAGACGGGGAAACATCTTTCAAATCAAACCATTCGATGAATTGTTCCATCGTAAAGAACTCGTCGTCGCCGTGCGCCCAGCCCAAGCGTGCCAGATAGTTGAGCATGGCTTCGGGCAGGATGCCCATTGCGCCAAAATCGGTAATGGCAACAGTATCGCCGCTGCGTTTGGAGATTTTTTTGCCTTGTTCGTTGAGAATCATGGGCAGGTGGCCGTATTCGGGCAGATTTGCGCCGATGGCTTTTAAGATGTTGATTTGTTTCGGGGTGTTGTTCACATGGTCGTCGCCGCGGATAACGTGGGTAACGCCCATATCGTAGTCGTCCACCACGACGCAGAAGTTGTAGGTCGGCGTGCCGTCGGCGCGGGCGATAATCAGGTCGTCGAGTGCTTCGTTGGGGATAGAGATTTCGCCTTTGACCAAGTCCGTCCATTTCGTAACGCCGTCCAAAGGCGTTTTGAAGCGGACGACGGGTTGAAAGTCGGCAGGGATTTCGGGCAGAGTTTTGCCTTCTTCCGGACGCCAACGGCGATCGTACGTCGCCGTGCCTTCTTTTTCTGCTTTCTCGCGCATGGCTTCCAGCTCTTCTTTGCTGCAATAGCAGTAGTAGGCATGGCCTTTTTCTAAAAGTTCGGCGATGACTTCTTTATAGCGGTCGAAACGGCGGGTTTGGTACACGACGTTGTCGGCGTTGTCGTAGTTCAGGCCGACCCATTTCATGCCGTCGAGGATGATGTTGACGGATTCGGCAGTAGAGCGCGCCAAGTCGGTGTCTTCGATACGCAATAGGAACTCGCCTTTATGATGGCGGGCAAACGCCCATGAAAACAAGGCGGTGCGTACGCCGCCAATGTGCAGGTAGCCGGTGGGGCTGGGGGCGAAACGGGTTTTGACGGTCATGATGGCTCCAAAGTCTTTGAAAACAGGTATTTTACTTTTTCGGCAAGGTTTAAACAATGTACGGCCGTCTGAAAATAATGTCAGCGCAGAAGGACCGTCTGGGAACTTTTCTCCTGAAAACAAGACAAATGATAATTATTTCTTTGAAAGTATCCGCTCATGAACAAACGCGCTTTATTTACCGCCCTCGCCCTCCTGCCCCTTTTTGCCCAAGCCGAAATCAAAACTATCAAAGACGTATTGGGACGCGAAGTCAAA